>NZ_JBMRGJ010000006.1:0-218128 GCF_049384325.1 Stenotrophomonas sp. CASM114
CGGTAGTGCCGGCCGCTGGCCGGCAACCCCGGCATCCTTGTACGTCCAGTGGGTTGCCGGCCAGCGGCCGGCACTACCCGGTGACAGAGCCGCTGCCTCAGCGCAGCTGGCTCTCGGCGAATTCCCAGTTGACCATCTGCCAGAACGCGTCCAGGTAACGCGCGCGGTCATTCTGGTAGTCGGTGTAGTACGCGTGCTCCCACACGTCGCAGCACAGCAGCGGGGTGCTGTCGCCGGTCAGGGGCGTGCCGGCGTTGCGGGTGGCCTGGATGCCCAGCTGGCCGCCCGGGTGCTGCACCAGCCACACCCAGCCCGAGCCGAACAGGCCCAGTGCAGTGCGGTTGAATTCCTCGCGCAGGCGCTGCGCGTCACCGAACTGGCGCTTGACCAGCTCGCCCAGCCGGCCCTGCGGTTCGCCGCCGCCGCGCGGGCGCAGGCACTGCCAGTAGAAACCGTGGTTCCAGGCCTGGGCGGCCGCATCGAACAGCGTGCCCTGGGCATGGCGCACGATCTCTTCCAGCGACGCCTCCTCCCACTCGGTGCCGAGGGTGCCGGCGTTGACCGCGTCGACATAGGCGCGGTGGTGGCGGCCGTGATGCAGTTCCACGGTCTGCGCGGACAGGTGGGGCTGCAGGGAGCCGGAGAGGTAGGGCAGGGCGGGCAATTCGACGGGCATGTGCAGGTTCGTGGCCAGGGGACGGCGGCAGCCTGTTCCATCCGCTTACAATGGCGGCTACCGTGGGCAGTCTAGCCGACCATCACGGTCGGGTTGTCCGGCGAAGCAAGGAGTGTGGTTGTGGCGGTAATGCAGCAAATCCAGGCCGAGGTCGATCGTTACCCGCTCGTGCTGTTCATGAAGGGCACCCCGCAGTACCCGATGTGCGGCTTTTCCAGCCGCGCCGTGCAGGCGTTGATGGCTGCCGGCGCCGTCACCCTGCGCACCGTCAACGTGCTCGAAGAACCGGAGATCCGCGCCAACCTGCCGCGCTTCTCCAACCTGCCGACCTTCCCGCAGCTGTTCATCAACGGCGAGTTGATCGGCGGCTGCGACATCGTCATGGAACTGTTTGAATCCGGCGAGCTCAAGCGCATCGTCGAAGAGGCGACCCAGGGATGAGTGCCTGGCCGTCGACGTCACCGACTGACGGGGCGCTCGATGGCCGCCCGTTGCAGGACCGCGTGGTGCTGGTTGCCGGTGCCGGCGGCGGGCTGGGCAGTGCGGCGGCGATTGCCGCTGCGGCGGCCGGGGCTACCGTGGTCCTGCTGGGGCGCAAGCCGCGCCGGCTGGACCGGGTCTATGCCCAAGTCCAGGCGGTCGGCCCGGAACCCCTGCTGTACCCGATGGACCTGGAGGGTGCCGGCCCCGATGACTATGCCGAACTGGCCCAGGCCCTGCAGCGTGAGCTGGGGCGGCTGGATGGCCTGCTGGTCTGCGCCGCGCATTTCCCCGGCCTGACCCCGTTCGAGCTGGCCGACCCGGCCAGTTTCGCTCGTGCGGTCCATGTCACCCTGACCGCCCCGGCCTGGCTGGCCCAGGCCTGCCTGCCGCTGCTGCGGCAGCGCGAGGATGCTGCCCTGGTGTTCGCGGTCGATGCCCCCGAACGGGTGGGGCAGGCCTACTGGGGCGGGTATGGCGTGGCCCAGCACGGCCTGCGTGGCCTGATCGGCAGCCTGCACGATGAGCTGGGTCGCAGCCCTGTCCGGGTCAGTGGCCTGTACCCGGGGCCCCTGCGCACGGCACTGCGCGCCCGCGCCTATTCCGTCGATCAGGACCCGGCTGCGCAAGGGCCCGAAGCGGCCGCCGCTGCGGCCGTCATCCTGTTGTCCCCGGCCGGCCATGCCTGGCGGGGGACGATTCTCGATGCCAGCGGGGCAGTTCCCCGCGAGTGAGCCCCGGGGAAAGGCGGAGTGAAGAACCCGTCACGATTGCGTTGCGAACCGGTGCCGTTTGTCGCACAACCGTCACATTGATGGCGTAGCGTGTTAATCTAGTGTTAACCGTTATGGCTGCCTTCAGCCAAGCGGTAGGGAACCCCAGATAACTCTCCGACCAGCCACCCGCAGGGCTGTTTGGATGCGCTTTTTTTTCCGCCATCGCCAACTCGCATCGAGGCTACCGAAAAATGACCCACCCACTCCGGATGTCCAAGCTTACCCTTGGTCTCGTGGCTGCACTTGCTGCCGCTCCCGCCTTCGCCCAGAGCACCTCCGCTGGTGTCGGTGGCCAGGTCGTGACCCGCGGCGGCCAGCCCGTCGCTGGTGCTGAAGTCACCATCACCCACACCGAGTCGGGCACGGTTTCGCGTGCTACCACCGATGCGGCCGGTCGCTACAACGCACGCGGCCTGCGCGTGGGTGGCCCGTACAGCATCACCATCACCAAGCCGGGTGAAGGCACCAAGACCGAAGATGGCGTCTACCTGGGCGTGAACCAGACCGGCACCATCAACGCGACGCTGACCGGCGATCTGGCCGGCGCGACCAATCTGGACACCGTGCAGGTCACCGCCGTCGGCGGCGGCTCGGAAGTGTTCAGCGCCACCAAGATGGGCTCGGGCACCAACATCAGCCAGCAGCAGATCGAAGTTGCGCCGTCCGTCGGCGGCAACATCCAGGATCTGATGCGCCTGGATCCGCGCGTCACCTTCATCGATCGCGCCTCGGGCTCGATCTCGGCCGGCGGCCAGAACCCGCGCTTCAACTCGATCAACATCGACGGCGTCTCGGCCAGCGACACCTTCGGCCTGGAAGGCAACAACATGCCGACCCGCCGCCAGCCGGTCGCGATGGAAGCCATCGAAGCGCTGGACATCAACCTGTCCAACTACGACGTCAGCATCGCTGCCGCCGCCGGTGCCACCGTCAACGCGGTGACCAAGTCGGGTACCAATGAATTCCACGGCTCGGTGTACGGCACCTACCGTGATGGCGACTGGTTCGGCGACAACCCGGAAGGCCAGCCGTTCAAGGGCTTCACCAAGGAAGAAACCTACGGCATGACCCTGGGCGGCCCGATCGTCAAGGACAAGCTGTTCTTCTTCGCCAACTACGAAAAGTTCAAGCAGGCCGCCCCGGGCGCCGACCTGAGCGGCACCGCGCTGGGCAAGGCCAACCCGCAGTTCACCCTGGCCGACGTGACCCGCGCGCAGCAGATCGCGCAGGGCTACGGCATCAACGCCGGTGGCCTGGAAAGCAACGGCGACACGGAGATGGAAGAGTACGCGCTGAAGCTGGACTGGAACATCAGCGAGAACCACCGTGCCAACATCCGCTACAGCAAGATCGACCAGAGCAAGCTGCGCATCAACGGCATGGCCACCAGTTCGGCCTCGCTGAGCTCGTATTGGTACCAGCATGACAAGACCAACGAGAGCTACGTCGCCCAGCTGTTCAGCGACTGGACCCCGAACTTCTCGACCGAATTGAAGGCGTCGTACCGCGAGTACTCGGCGATCCGCAACGTGTCCACCGACGCACCGAGCATCCGCATCTTCTTCGGCGGCAACGAGGCTGCACCGTCGGGTGACTCGCTGTACCTGGGTACCGAAGTCAACTCGCAGAACAACATCCTGGAAACCAAGGCGTGGAACTACTACGCCGCAGCTACCTGGACCCTGGGTGACCATGACGTCAAGTTCGGTGCGTCGTACGACACCAACGACATCTACAACTACTTCGGCGCCAACTCGTGGGGTGCCTACACCTTCTACGGCCTGGACAACTTCGCCGCTGGCCGCTGGAGCAGCTACAACTACAATCCGGAGCGCACCCCGGGCTCGATTCCGGCTGACTACAAGTACAGCAACCTGGCCCTGTTCGTGCAGGACACCTGGTATGTCAACAACAATCTGACCCTGACCCTGGGTGTGCGTGCCGACCGTGCCGACACCAGCCCGGCCCCGGCCTACAACGCTGCGGCGTCGACCTTCTTCGGTCGCGATAACAGCGAAGTGCTGAGCAACAAGTTCCTGATCCAGCCGCGCGTCGGTTTCAACTACACCTTCGACAGCGAGCGTCCGACGCAGCTGCGCGGCGGCGTGGGCCTGTTCCAGGGTGATGCGCCGCAGGTGTGGCTGAGCAACAGCTACTCGGCCACCGGCTTCAACAATTCGGTGTACGCCTACACTGCCTACGATCGCACGCTGCCGTTCAACCCGAACAAGGACAGCCAGCCGGTCCCGACCACCCCGGGCTCGAACCGTCAGAACGTCAACTTCGTCGGCAGCGACTTCAAGATGCCGTCGGTGTACAAGGCCAACCTGGCCTTCGATCATGAAACGCCGTGGTACGGCATCGTGGCTTCGGCAGAGCTGCTGGTCACCAAGGTCAAGGATGCCCTGTACTACAGGAACCTGAACCTGGGCCCGGTGCAGCAGCTGGGTCCGGACGGTCGTGAGCTCTATTACGCTGCGTCGCGCAACGGCAACCTGTGGACCAACAACGATGCCCGCTTCGGGCGGAACCGCGGCTACGACGCCGTCTACGAAATCGCCAACACCGACAAGGGCCGCACCTCGCAGTTCACCGTGTCGCTGAGCAAGCCGTGGTCGGACGCCAGTGACTGGTCCTGGAACATCGGTTACACCTACACCGACGCGACCGAAGTGGGCTCGCTGACCAGCTCCACCGCAAGCTCGGGTTGGAACTACCAGTACGCCTTCAACGCCAACAGCGAAACCGAGAACACCTCGCGCTACCAGATCCGTGACCGCCTGTCGGGCTCGCTGAACTGGAAGCACAAGTTCTTCGGCGACTACGAAACCAAGGTCGGTCTGGTGTATGAGGGCCGTAGCGGCCGTCCGTACAGCTACGTGTACTCGAACGATGCCAACGGCGACGGCCGCTCCGCGAATGACCTGTTCTACGTGCCGAACCCGGGCGAGGTTCTGTTCGGCAATCTGGCGGGCAGCACCTTCACCCCGGATGCGGAAATGGAGAAGTCGTTCTACGCATGGCTGGCCGCCAACCCGCAGCTGGCCAAGTACGCAGGTGGCTACGCTCCGGCGAACCAGTTCCGTACCGGCTGGATCAACACCTTCGATATCCGCATCAGCCAGCAGCTGCCGGGCTTCATGAAGGGTCACAAGTCGGAAGTGTGGCTGGACATCCAGAACGTCGGTAACATGCTCAACAAGAAGTGGGGCAACATCTACGACTACGGCTTCTTCGCCGATGCGCGTGTGGCTACCCTGCAGGGCATGAAGGACGGCAAGTACGTCTACAACTTCCGCGGTGCTGACCTGCCGACGGTGGCCAACAACGACGCAGACGGCTTCGACGTTGGTGTCTCGCAGTGGTCGCTGCAGCTGGGCTTCCGCTACCAGTTCTGATGCACTGACGTAGCGCTGCTGTAAACGGAAACGGCCGGGGAAACCCGGCCGTTTCCCGTTCAGGCGAAAGTCCTTGCGGGGTGCTGGGCAACGGCGTAGCATCTGGAACTGTGCGCGGTGCCAATGCCGCCGATGCGGTCCCGGAAAGGCGAACGCGGGCAGCACACATCCAACGGTCGGGTTTCCCGGCCGTTTTGCTTTTTAAGGGGGCGGCAGTACAGTCGGAAACCTTGAAGGAAGCGAAAAATTGGATATGACCACGAACGAAAAATCGGCCCGTGCACTGCCGGTGCAGGATGCGCGGATCTACCCGCGCGGTGGGCTGGATGTGCTGTCGCGGGCCGAGGTGGCGCGCCTGCGCGATGCCTCCGCCGGCGGCATGCATGAGCTGCTGCGCCGCTGCGCGCTGGCTGTGCTGACCAGCGGCAGCGCTTCGGACGATCCGCGCGCGGCGCGCGACCTCTACCCTGATTTCGACATCCAGGTGGCGCAGCAGGATCGCGGCGTGCGCATCGACCTGGTCAACGCACCGGCGATGGCCTTCGTCGACGGCGAGATCATCCGCGGTGTCGCCGAACTGCTGTTCGCCGTCGTGCGCGACCTGGCCTACATGGCCATCGAGATGGGCCCGGCCTACGCGGCCGAGCTGGAGTCGACCGAGGGCATCACCAACGCGGTGTTCGGCCTGCTGCGCAATGCGCGCATCCTCAACCCGGGCGATCCGAACCTGGTGGTGTGCTGGGGCGGCCATTCGATCTCGCGCGACGAGTACCTGTACACCAAGCAGGTGGGTTACGAGCTGGGCCTGCGCGGCCTGGACATCTGCACCGGCTGCGGTCCGGGTGCGATGAAGGGCCCGATGAAGGGCGCCACCATCGCCCATGCCAAGCAGCGCCGTACCGTGACGCGCTACATCGGCCTCACCGAGCCGGGCATCATCGCGGCCGAGTCGCCGAACCCGATCGTCAACCACCTGGTGATCATGCCGGACATCGAGAAGCGCCTTGAGGCCTTCGTCCGCATCGGCCACGGCATCATCGTGTTCGCCGGTGGCGTCGGCACTGCCGAAGAGATCCTGTACCTGCTCGGCATCCTGCTGCGCGAGGAGAACAAGGACCTGCCGTTCCCGCTGATCCTGACCGGCCCGACCGTGGCGGCGCCGTACTTCGAGCAGATCGACCGCTTCATCCGCCTGACCTTGGGTGATGAGGCTGCCGAGCGCTACGAGATCATCATCGGTGACCCGGTCGCGGTGGCCAAGAAGATGGCCAACGGCATCAAGCGGGTGCGCGAGCACCGCCTGGCGCAGAAGGACTCGTTCTTCTTCAACTGGTCGATCGAGATCCCGTGGGAGTACCAGCAGCCGTTCGTGCCGACCCACGAGGCGATGGCCGCGCTGGACCTGCACCACGGGCGTGCGCCGCACGCGCTGGCGGCCGATCTGCGCCGGGCGTTCTCGGGCATCGTCGCAGGCAACGTGAAGGAGGACGGCATGCGCCGCATCGAGCAGTTCGGGCCGTTCCAGATCCACGGGGATCCGGACATGATGCAGGCGCTGGATGCGCTGCTGCGCGCCTTCGTCGAGCAGCGCCGGATGAAGATCTCCGGCGAATACCAGCCCTGCTACCAGGTGCTGGCCTGAACCCGTGCCGGCGCGATGGGGATCGCGCCGGCACGGGCAGGGGAGGGCGGGTCGTCAAGCCTTTGACGCCCGTCGCCCCGGATTGACCGTTCATCCTGCCGCCGCTTGCCGGTGGCGGGACGATGGCCCATCGTGGCCACCAACACGCTGGGGAGCGTCCAATGTCTTTGCGCCGGGAAAGCGGCTTCACCTTGATCGAGCTGATGGTCACCATCGCCGTGGTGGCGATCCTGGCTGCGATCGCCTTTCCAAGTTTCCAGGGCACGATTCGTTCGAGCCGGGTGAGCTCGACCAACAACGAGGTCCTGGGCCTGCTCAGTCTTGCCCGCAGCGAGGCGATCCGCAGCAACCGCGGTGGCGGCGTCTGTGGAAGCAGCGACGGTGCCAGCTGTGATGGTGGCTGGTCGGGCGGCATGCTGGCCTTTGCCGATGCCAATGGCGACGGTGCGCTGTCGGCAGGTGAAACCGTCCTGCGCTTCGTCAGTGGCAATCCCAAGCTGAAGATCACTGGGCCGGCCACGGAGATCGCCTTCGACGGGCGCGGCCGTCGCCGCGCCAGCGCCGAGCAGGAGGTACGGCTGGAGCCGGACGTCTGCAGCAGGGGCGCACTGCACAAGCGCACACTGACGGTGAACGCCTCCGGGCAGATCCGCAGCACCAAGGAAGCCTGTCCATGACCACCCGTACCTTCCGCGCGCGCCAGGCCGGGGGCTTCACCCTGCTGGAAGTACTGATCGCCATCATCGTGCTGGCGTTCGGCCTGCTGGGTTTTGCCCTCTTGCAGACCCTGAACGTCCGCTTCGTGCAGAGCGCCAATTATCGAACCCAGGCCACCAACCTGGCTTACGACCTGACCGAGCAGATGCGCAGCAACCGCTTCCAGGCGGCCTGGTACACCGGCGCGTCGTTCGCGGCAGGCAGCAAGACCGCCGCCACTGCGTGCACCAGCGATACCGGCGACGTCTCCATTGAAAAGAAGATCGCGCGCTGGCAATGCCAGGTGGTGAAGGCGCTGGGCGACGATGCAGGCGCCAATGTCACCTTCAGTGGTGGCGTGGTCAATGTGGCCATTACCTGGGGCGACCAGCGCTGGGATCCGGATGACCCGGACAAGGCCACCACCTTTGCACTGGCTACGGAGCTGTGAGCATGCGCCTGAACCGACGTGCCACCATGGCCGGCCTGTCGCTGGTGGAACTGATGATCGCCCTGGTGATCAGCCTGGTGCTGATGCTGGGCGTGGTGCAGGTCTTCATGGCCTCGCAGGCTGCCTCGCGCCTGTCCGAGGGGGCCTCGCGCGTGCAGGAGAACGCCCGTTTCGCGCTGGATTTCCTTGAGCGCGACATCCGCATGGCCGGGCACATGGGCTGCGTGAACGACCAGGCCCACGTGGTGAAGAACCAGGGCGATCCGGTATCGCACCTGGGTGCATCCTCGGGCGATGGCAGCCCGCTTGATTTCAGCGTTTCCATTCAGGGCTTCGATGCACCGGGAACCGCGCCGGGCGGGAGGCTCGCACTCGGGGCGACATGGTCCGCACCGTCAGCGCTGCCGACAGCGATCACCCGGCTCAGCCCCGCGCCGGCAGGCGGAAGCGATGTGCTGGTGCTGCGCTACCTGGCGCCTGAGGGGGTGCCGGTGACCGGCATTTCGTCCAGCGGCGGCAATGCGCTTCTGGACATGGACAGCACCCGGGTGGCCCGACTCACCTCGGGGGGCGTGGCGGCACCGACCTTGTTCGGCATCGCCGACTGTGCCCACGCGGACATCTTCGCCGGTACGTTGAGTGCGGCCCGTGTGACCGCGCCCTCGCTGGACCTGTCGCGCTATGCCGCGCAGCCGACCGGGCAGACGATGCTCTACCGGGCCGAGTCGATGGTCTACTACGTCGGCATCAATCCGGAGACCGGACAGCCGGGCCTGCGCCGTGCCCGCGCCAACAGTGCTGGCGCCTATGCGGTCAATGAAGAACTCGTGGAAGGCATCGAAAGCCTGCAGCTGCTGTATGGCCTGGACAGTACCGCCAACATCAGCCTGGGCACGCCACCGGCCGGCAACATCACCAACCTGGCCGCCGCAACTGGCGTCAGCACCAACGCGAACGCGTCCGGTGCCGCGCAGTGGCTGCGGGTCGGGCAGGTGCAGGTGGGGCTGCTGGCACGCAGCCCGACGCCGTCGTCTTCGAGCACACCTGCCAACCCGCTGTCGGTACTCGGCGTGGGCTTTGTCAGCAGCGACAGACCTGACGGCCGCTACCGCTCCAGCTATGAAGTCTCGATTGCACTGCGCAATCGCCTGTTCGGGAACTGACCATGACGACCTTTTCACGTTCGTTCAGGCCCGCCCCCGCTCGCACCCAGCGCGGCGCCGTGCTCTATGTCGCGTTGATCATGCTTATCCTGCTGGCGCTGCTGGGCATTGCGGGCATGCAGGTGGCCGGCATGCAGGAGAAGATGGCTGCGAACTACCGCGCCGCCAACCGGGCCTTCCAGAACTCCGAGGGCGTGGTGCGTGCGGCCGAACGCTCGGTGGAGAAAATCGCCAACCGCCAGGATGTGGGGAGCGGCAGCCTGGTGCAGTCCAGCACTCTGTCGCGGGCCTGCGATGACGGCTTCGATCCGGTTATGTGGGCGGAAAATCGCCGCAACCAGACGCGTCCTGCGGTCAATGTCCGCCAGATCGACAGCTGTGTGATGGGCGAATCGTCGCTCGACATGGGCCGTCCGCTGGAAGACGTCACGCCGATTTACCAGATTACCGGCTTCGCGACCGACGATGCCGATGCGAGCTCGTCGTCGGTGGTCATCGATACCGTATTCAAACTCTGAGGACGCAGGCCATGGCTTCGCGCAAATTCCGTTTCATGGCCGCAGGCAGCGTCGCATTGGCGCTGGGGGGGGGCTATGTCATCTACAGCCTGATGGCGGCCCAGGCCCAGGGCACGCTGGCGCAGGCACCGCTGAACATCCAGGTACAGACGCCGCCGGCCTTCCTGATGGCGCTGGATGATTCCGGCTCGATGTTGTGGGAGACGTTGAACAACACGCGCGATGGCGTGTACCGCTGGGATGGCAGTGGCTTCTACAACCAGGGTGCTGTCAACGGCTACGATGGGTCCGGGCAGCGCTACCTGTACGTCTTCCCAAGCTATGGGCGCGACGACCAGGCAGCCATTCCGCCGCTTGACAGCTTCGGTTTCGCCCGATCACCTGACGTCAACTCGTCCTACTACGATCCGCGTGAGATCTATCCTGGCTGGAAGACCGGCTTGTCCGATACAGCCCTCGCCAACTATCTGGACATCAGGGCGTCCAGTGCGCCGCTGGACCCGCGTCCGGACAATGCACCGAACAAGATCGCCGGCGCCCTGGACCTGACTGTGGACTCGCTGTTGACCAGCATGGACACCGGCGGGCGGACCGGCGCGAACTGGCGCTTCCGCTTTCGTTCCGGCATGACGCTGCCGGTCGGAACCCGTATTGAGCGTGGGCGATGCAACCTGAGCGGGGGGGCTGTCCGGCAGGAAGGCTCGTTCGACAACGTGACGCGCCAGACCACCATCAGCAGCTCAAGCTGCGATGCTGCCGTCGCCTTCTATCCGGCCACGTTCTTCCTGGCAGATCCGTCTACACTCCCGGCGGAATATGGGTACACCGCGGCACCTGTTGCCGTTGCAAATCCTCCGGGCGGCCGTCCAGGTACGTTGTACAAGTACGAAATCAAGATTGCGAACTTCGGCAACAATCAAGCGAAGTACAACGCTGCCATGCAGAGCTTCGCCAACTGGTTCAGCCTGTATCGGACGCGACGCGAAGCGCTGATCGGTGCGGCCACGAACGCGCTGTACGACACTACCAATCTGCGCGTGGGCTGGTTCCGTATCAATGGCCGCCGCGCGGTGACCATGTTCAACATGACCAACGAGCCGGAGAAGCAGCAGCTGCTCAGCCAGATCATCGGCGAAATGCGGGCCAGCAGCAGTACGCCCAATCGTTCCGCCGCACAGTACCTTGGCGAACAATTCCAGCGCACGGATCAGAACGCGCCGGTACTCCTGTCATGCCAGAAGAACGCGGGCATGCTGTTCACCGATGGCTATATCAATGAGTCCGGCAACACGACGCTGATGAAGGATCTCGTGGCGCCGTACTACAACAGTTCTCTCGTGCCGGGCAAGGAGACCAATTCCGTGCCGGTGCCGGCCGAGTGCAAGGGGCCGAATCCAAATCCGTCGCTGGATTGCAAGACCCACCTGCACATGAATTTCTACGGCGTGACGCTGGGCACGCAGGGCAAGGAGTTCGGCGTCCGGTACCTGCCGGATCCGCTGCGCCCGTGGGTGCTCAGCCCCGACCCGTACGTCGTCAAGCCCAACTTCCCGACGACGACGCAGGACCTCAAGCCCGAGGCCGTTGATGAGCTGTGGAACGCGGTCTATGACACCCGCGGTGAAATGGTCAACGCCACGCGCCCGGCCGAAATCACCGCAGCCATGCGCCGCATCATCAGCAACGTCGCCCAGGGCGCCACGCCGTCCGGCTCGCGTTCGCTGACCGGCGCACGCATCGGCGTCGGCTCGTTGTCGGTGGAACCGTTCTACGAGGCCACCAACAACGGCACCGACTGGTACAGCAAGTTGCGCGCCTTCAAGCTGAGCGTCGAGCCGTCCACCCGCAAGATCGTTTCGGAAGAGGCCTGGGAAGCATCTGCGAAGATGCCGGCGCCTGCATCACGCCGCATCCGGTTCTGGCGCAACGGCGCGCTGGAAGACTTCACCGGCAGCAATGTCAGCCTGGCCAATCTGTGCACCAAGTCATCGACGCTGTATCCGGGCATCCTGATCTGCAGCGCGTCCGAGCTGGCCGGCCTGACAACGGATTCCACCACGGCCGTGGCCTACCTGCGTGGTGAAACCTCCGGCGAGAAGCGCAACGGCGGCAAGCTGCGTGATCGCAGCACGGTACTGGGCGACATCATCACCTCCACCCCGGTGCTGAGTTCGCCTCTGGATGACTATGGGTTTGGCCGCCTCCCGGGCACGATGGGCAGCAGTTACGCCGCCTACATGACCACCAAGCGCAATGGTCGCCGCTACATGGTCTACGCCGGCGCCAACGACGGCATGTTGCATGCCTTCGATGGTGGCATGGGCGCCGACGGCCAGATGGACGCTGACGGTGGCAAGGAGCGGTTCGCCTACATTCCCTCGACCGCGTTGGGCCACATGGGCAACCTGTTGTTGCCCAACGACCCGACCAACCAGAACGCCCAGCGTTTCCAGCACCGTTACTACGTCGATGGCCCGGTGACGATCAGCGACACCTACGGCAGCAACGGGTGGACCACGTCACTGGTGGGCACGGCCGGTGCCGGCGGCCGCAGTGTGTTCGCGCTGGATGTGTCCGATCCGGGCAACTTCGGCGCCACCGGCTCCCTGCTGTGGGAGATCAGTGACCTCGATGCTTCGCTTGACGATGCTGTGCGCGCCAACATCGGCCATGTGCTGGGCAAGCCGGTGATCGTGCCGGTGAAGAATGCCGACGGTTCGGTGGGCTTCAAGGCGATCTTCGGCAACGGCTACGAGAGCAGGAGTGGCAAGGCGGTACTGTTCGTGGTTGACATGGTGGCAGGCCGCACGCCGACCATCCGCATGATCGAGGCGATCGAGTCGGGTACCAACCTGCCGTCGGGCAGCAACGGGCTGGGCAACATCGTGGTGGTTGATCGCTGGGGCGGAACCGGGCAGAACGCGCGGGTGCGCGATGGCCTGGCCGATACGGTCTATGGCGCCGACAAGCGTGGCGTTATCTGGAAGTTCGACCTGCGCGGGACCACCGCGCCAACCGTACCGTTGTTCACCACCAATACCCATGTCGATCCCGCCGACCGCCGGACCTACCGTCAGCCGATCACCGGTGGCATGACGGTGACCACCGGACCGTCCGGTGGCGTGATGCTGATCTTCGGCACCGGCAGCTTCTCCTACTACGGTGACGAGAGCGATACGGCGGTGCAGGCGTTGTACGGTATCAACGACACCGCAGCGGGCCAGCCGACGACGACGCTGACCTCGGCAAACCTGAGCTCGTATACGGCCGAGATCGGTTCCGGCGTGCGGACGTTGCGTGCCGGAACCGTGCCTACGGTCAGCCGCGGCTGGACCGTGGTGCTGGCCAACAAGGAGCGTGCCGTCGGTAATCCGAGGATCGTGTCCGGCGTGGTCTTCTTCCCGACCTATATTCCGTCCGACGCTCAGGGTTGCTCGGTGGACGGTGCGAACTGGTTGCTTGGCCTGCAGGCCAGCACCGGGCAGGCAGCGATGTCGCAGGTGCGCTTCGGTGCCCCCGACGGCCGGTCGCCGGGAGCGGGTACTGCCGGCGTTGCTCTCAACACTGGCGGCAACGCGCCGGTGAGGGATGTGACGACGTCGGTGGTGCCGCGCCTGGCGCCGCCGGACAGCACTCCCGGCAACCCGCCGCCGCAGCCGCCAGGTGAGGCGTGCCTGATGCAGATCTCGGTGGCCGGTGCTGATCCGATGTACCTGCCGTACCCCTGTGGCCGCCAATCCTGGAGGCAGATCCAGTGACCGGCGTCGATCCTTCTCCGGCAGCAGGAGCCCGTGCAATGCGCCAATCTTTCGCGGCGGGTCGCCTGGCCCGCGGTTTCACCCTGATCGAGCTGATGATTGTGGTCGCGGTCGTGGCAATCCTCGCCGCGATCGCATACCCGAGCTACAGCGAACATGTGCGCAAGTCGCGCCGGGCCCAAGCCAAGGCCGACCTGGTGGAATACGCACAGTTGGCCGAGCGCTTCCACACGGTCAACAACACCTACGTCGGTTTCAAGTTCCCGGGCAATGCCGATTCGATCAACTCCCCGCGCGAGGGCGGCACGGCGGCCTACACCCTGTCCATGCAGACTGCGCAGTCCACATTCACCTTCACCGCCACAGCCGTCAACGCACAGGCGAAGGACAAGTGTGGAAATCTGACGCTCAACCAGGCCAACGTGAAGACCGCCAAGACCACGCTGTCCGAGTGCTGGTGACACTGCTGGAAACAGACGACGCAAGCATGTGAACGGGAGTGTTGCACTCCCTGTTCGACGTGATTACAATGCGCCTCCCCGCCCGAATAGCTCAGCCGGTTAGAGCACTTGACTGTTAATCAGGGGGTCGTTGGTTCGAGTCCAACTTCGGGCGCCAGATGTTACACATCAAAGGCTTGTGGACTTCCGCAAGCCTTTTTTGTTGTCTGCTTGAAGGCCAGGGCATCGTTCAGCAGGCTTGCCCGGCCCGCAGGGTGGACGAACGCGCCCGCCCACTGTTGCTGACGATGACCCGCGCGTGCTCGCGTCCCCGCACGCAGATTTGCAGTGTCAGGTTGCTGCCGGGACTGCGGCCATCCGGTTGGAAATAGAGTTGCGGTCGCCCGCTGCTGCTGGCGGCACTGATCGTGACATCCGGGCGGCCGGCCTGATGCAGGACAATGGCATCGGCCGTGGATGGGGGCTGCCACGCGCCTGCGGCCCGGTAGGCAATCCAGCCCTGGCTCCAGTCGTCCCCGCAGCGGTGGCCGTCCGCGCTGGCGCAGAGGCCGATCAGTTCGCGACGCATGATGGCCTGGCTGCGTGCCGTTGCCAAGGCGGTTTGCAGGCTGAACCGGGTGGCTTCCGCGCGCTGGTGCAGCAGCAGCGCTCGCAGCGAGGGCCAGCCGGCGGCCAGCAGCACGGCCAGTACCACCGTGATGACCAGGATCTCGATCAGGTGCATGCCGCGCGACGCGGCGCGGCTGGAAGTGTGGTCAGGGTGCATGCATCCAGCCTCCGCGCCCGGCTGCGCGGCCGCCATCGGGAATCCCCGTGGCGGGCTGCCCGGCCACCCCTCAGCCAGCCGTCACCCCTAGCCCCGTATACTCATCCTTCCCGGGAACTGGCAACACCATGAGCGACAGTTTTGAACTTGTCTCGCCGTATTCGCCGGCGGGCGACCAGCCCGATGCCATCGCGAAGCTGACCAGCAACTTCGAGGCCGGCATCGCCAAGCAGACCCTGCTGGGCGTGACCGGCTCGGGCAAGACCTACACCATCGCCAACGTCATCCAGAACATTCAGAAGCCGACGCTGATCATGGCGCCGAACAAGACGCTGGCGGCGCAGCTGTATGGCGAATTCAAGGCGTTCTTCCCGCACAACGCGGTGGAGTATTTCGTCAGCTATTACGACTACTACCAGCCGGAAGCCTACGTGCCGTCGTCGGACACCTTCATCGAGAAGGACAGTTCGATCAATGAACATATCGAGCAGATGCGGCTGGCCGCGACCAAGACCCTGCTGTCGCGCCCGGACGCGATCGTGGTGGCGACGGTGTCGGCGATCTATGGCCTGGGCGCGCCGGAAGACTACCTGTCGCTGCGCCTGATCCTGTCCAAGGGCGAGCGCATCGACCAGCGCGACCTGATCAACCACCTGACCCAGCTGCAGTACACGCGCAATGAGTACGAACTGCAGCGCGGCACCTTCCGCGTGCGCGGCGAAGTGATCGACGTGTTCCCGGCCGAGTCGGACAGTGAAGCGCTGCGCCTCGAGCTGTTCGATGGCGAGGTCGAGAAGATCACCCTGTTCGATCCGCTGACCGGCGAGACGCTGCGCAACATGCAGCGCTTCACCGTGTATCCGAAGACCCACTATGCGACCACGCGCGAACGCGTGCTGGCGGCGATCGAGACGATCAAGGTGGAGCTGAAGGAGCGGCTGGAGCAGCTGTACGCGCAGAACAAGCTGGTGGAGGCGCAGCGTTTGGCGCAGCGCACCCAGTTCGACCTGGAGATGATGGCCGAGGTCGGTTACTGCAACGGCATCGAGAACTACTCCCGGCACCTGACCGGCAAGGCCGCCGGCGAGCCGCCGCCGACCCTGTTCGACTACCTGCCGGCCGATGCGCTGCTGGTCATCGACGAATCGCATGTGACCATTCCGCAGATCGGCGCCATGTTCAAGGGCGATCGCTCGCGCAAGGAAACCCTGGTCGAGTTCGGCTTCCGCCTGCCGTCCGCGCTGGACAATCGTCCGCTGCGTTTCGAGGAATGGGAGGAGCGTTGCCCGCGCAGCATCTACGTGTCGGCCACGCCGGGTCCGTATGAATACCGCGAGGCCGGAGACGAGATCACCGAACTGGTGGTGCGCCCGACCGGCCTGATCGACCCGGTGGTGGAGATCCGGCCGGTGGGTACCCAGGTCGACGACCTGATGAGCGAGGCCAACGCGCGCATCAAGGCGGGCGACCGCGTGCTGGTCACCACGCTGACCAAGCGCATGGCTGAAAACCTCACTGAATACCTCACCGAGCATGGCATCCGCGTGCGTTACCTGCACTCGGACGTGGACACTGTCGAGCGTGTGGAGATCATCCGCGACCTGCGCCTGGGCAAGTTCGACGTGCTGGTCGGCATCAACCTGCTGCGCGAAGGCCTGGACATGCCCGAGGTATCGCTGGTGGCGATCCTCGATGCCGACAAGGAGGGTTTCCTGCGCTCCACCGGCTCGCTGATCCAGACCATCGGCCGCGCCGCCCGCAACGTGCGCGGCAAGGCGATCCTGTATGCCGACCGGATCACCCGTTCGATGCAGGCGGCGATCGATGAAACCGACCGCCGCCGCGCCAAGCAGGTCGAGTACAACGAAGAACATGGCATCGTGCCGCGCTCGGTGGCGCGCCCGATCGTCGACGTCCTCGAGGGCGCGCGTTCGGATGCCGCGGAGAAGGAAGCCAAGAAGGGCAAGGGCAAGGGCCGGGCGGGAGTGGCTGAAGAGGCGACCGACTATCGTTCGCTGTCGCCGGCGCAGCTGGCTGTCCGTCTCAAGGCGCTGGAACAGCAGATGTACCAGCACGCCAAGGATCTGGAATTCGAGGATGCCGCGCGCGTGCGTGACCAGATCCGCCAGCTGAAGGAAGCCAGCCTGGGCTGAACGCGGCAGTGCAGCATCATCTTCACAAAAGTGTTGCGCTTCCCTGCCGGCATCCGTAATATACGCGGCCTGCACCGACGCAATCGCGGAAATGCAGAAGCAAAACGGGCGGTTAGCTCAGCGGTAGAGCACTACCTTGACATGGTAGGGGTCACAGGTTCGAACCCTGTACCGCCCACCACGAAGTCCTCGCAAAAGGGCTCTCGTGAACTGCAAAGCCCGGCCCTGGCGCCGGGTTTTTACGTAACAAGGCCAGCCTTCGGGCGGCAAGAACAAGATGGGCGGTTAGCTCAGCGGTAGAGCACTACCTTGACATGGTAGGGGTCACAGGTTCGAACCCTGTACCGCCCACCACCTGTTCCCGGCGTTGCCGGTGAAGCGGTGGAAACGATGAAAGCCGGCCCTGGGGCCGGCTTTTTTTCTATCCAGGGGCAGGACCCCGGCGTTCCCGCGAAGCCACATTCCTGCAGGTTCAGTGGCGTGAAATCAGTGGGTGATGGTGATCGAACGCTGGATCCGCCAGTGGCCATCGACGCGTTCCCACAGCTGCGCTACACCTGCCCGGGCCAGCGCAGCATGCGGGCTGCCGCCATGGTCGCCTGCCAGTTGCTGGCTGCCCAGGCGCAGCACGCGGTCCTGGCGCAGGTGATAGAGCTGCAGGGGCAGCGCTTCATGCGTGTCCTGCGGTCCTTCGGTGCGCAGGATCTGGCTGCGCAGGGCATCCTCGGTGGGCCCGCTGCCGTCGCCGAACAGGCTGGAGAACAGCAGGACCAGGGCAAGCATCGGCATGGCACGGTGCTCCAGCGGGAAAGTGCGTGCAGGCTGGCATGGCCGGCCGGGCACCGCAGCCGGCCTGCGACGAAGGCGGGGATTGCGCCGCCAAAGGCAGGCAGGCGGCGATGAATCCGGGACGCGCAGGCGTAGACTCGGCGCTACCGCGCAACCGCGCCGTCACTTCAACGAGCTGCCGCATGAGCGATCACGTCCCGGTGTCCAGGCCCAATCCGTTCCTGGAACGCCTGTTCGGCGGCAACATGCTGGAAGGCACGTTCAAGGCAGTGATCTGGGTGGCGATCCTGTGCGCGCTGCTGGCGTGGACCACGCTGCGCTGAGCGACGCTACCGCGTCGGCTTGGCTGCTGATGCAGTGAATACGGTGCCGCGGCAAGGGTGCGGCGGCAGTGTCCGTGCGTGTGCCGTCAGGCGCTGAAGGCCTGGCGCAGGCTGCGCAGGGTTGCCTGGCGGTGTTCCCTGGCCGTCGGCTCGCCCATCTCCAGTTCCTGCAGGCGCAGTCCAACCAGGGTCATCGACAACGCATAGCCGCGTGCCGCGTCGGCAACGCGTGACAGGCCCACTGCACGGCGTGCCAGTGCATTCACATGTTCGAGGTCGGGCATCAGTCCCAGATAGACGCGCTCGGCGCTGTCCAGGTCGGGTGCGCGCAGGATCGCGTGGGCTTCGGTGGCGGAGGAGACGGAGGCCATGGGGGTCCTTGTCCGTAGGGGGCGCTTGCTCAGAACGAGCGCATCAGGGAAACGAAGGCCGACGTCTGCGTGCCACGTCGTGCCATCGGGCTGTCCTTCACTGCATCACCGAACCACTGGTTGGCCACCACGCCGGTGGCGCGCCATTTCGTGCCCAGTGGCGTGCTGACCGCGATCTGCAGGCTCGGCGACGTGGTGCTGCCGGGGCGGTAGGCGGCAAGGCCCGAGCGCAGGGCTTCTTCATCGCTGATGCCGTAGTAGTAGTCGAGCAGCCGTGCACTGGAGTGCACCACGCCCGCCCGCGGCACCCAGGTGAAGCGACCCGCCTGGATCGGGTAGCTGTAATGCAGGCGCGACTCGAAACCGCCGCCATGGCCGGTCACTTCGCGCATCACGCTGGCCTCGACCATGCCCCAGTCGGCGCTGTACTCGCCGTTGATGCCGGCCATGGCCGACATCTGCCGGCTGTGCAGGCGGCGCAGCTGAGCATCGTTCACGTCGTCGGTCTTGAAGCGCAGCGTGTAGGGCGTGACCGCCGCCGACAGGCGCAGTCCCTGGCCCTTGTAGAGGTACATGCCCAGCGAGCCGGGGCTGGCGAAGAAGCGCTCGCCCTGCCAGGCAATGGCCGGTACCACCAGCGGTTTGACGTCGTAGTGCGCGTACGCACCGGAGGTCGCGCCAGCGCTGATGCCGGCCTGCACGCCCGGGTTCTGCTCGGCAGCGTGGGCGAGCAACGGCGCGCCGAGGGCAGCGGTGAACAGCAGCGGGCGCAGCAGGGTCGGGGACAGCGAAGGCATCGATCAGCCACGTTGCGGAGGATGGCTGCGCATGGTGAGGGGGCAACATTGTCAGAACATTGCGCCCGCGTGATCGGCACGCATGGGCGCAAAACCCTGGCGCCAGGCACTATGATCGGCAGCGTTTCCGGCAGACGAGTTCCTGATGCGCATCCTCCTGGTCGAAGACGATCCTGATCTGTCCCGCGCCCTGCAATCGGGCCTGGAGCGGCAGGGCGTGGTCGCCGACGTGGTCGGCAGCCTGGCCGAGGCCGCGCTCGCGTTGCGCGAACCGGTGCACCAGCTGCTGCTGCTCGATCGCCAGCTGCCCGATGGCGATGGCGCCGGATTCGTCGCGACGGCGCGTGCGCTGCGGCCGAACCTGGCGGTGATCATGCTGACCGCCAAGGGCACGCTGTCGGACAAGGTCGAAGGCCTGGACGTCGGTGCCGATGACTATCTGGTCAAGCCGGTGGCGATCGAGGAACTGATGGCGCGCATCCGCGCGGTATCGCGCAGGCCTTCGGCGATGGTGACACCGAGCCTGCGGCTGGGGCGGCTCGAGTTCGATTTCGAATCGCTGCAGGCGCAGGTGGAGGGCCAGCCTCTGGCGCTGCCACGTCGGCAGGTACTGGTGCTGCAGGCATTGGCGATGCGGCAGGGGCGCACGGTCACCCGCAGTGCGTTGGAGGCTGCGGTGTACGGTTTCGACGATGAGATCCAGTCCAATGCGCTCGACGCGCACATCTCCAAGCTGCGCAAGGCGCTGCAGCAGGCCGATGCCGGCGTCGAGATCCACGTGATACGGGGCGTCGGCTACCTGCTGGCGGAGGCCTGAGATGGCCCGTCCGATCCGTTCGATCACCCTTGGCCTGGCCTGGCGCCTGTTCCTGGCGCAGGCCTTCACCGTACTGTTCGCGGTGGTCGCGCTGATCCTGACCTGGGGTGACAAGGACTCCTGGGGCATGGACATGTTCGTTGCCGAGGCGGTGGCCAAGGCGGTGCACAGCGAAGACGGCCGCCTGGTGCTGGACCAGGCGCGCTGGGACAAGCTCGATGCCAACGCCGGGGGAAATCTCTGGTTCGCCGCGGTGGACGACAAGGGCATGTGGCTCGAGCGCGGCACCATCCCCGCGATCCACGCGCCGATGCTCGCGCGGCTGCCGACCGTGGGCGCCACCGAGCTGGGTTCGCTGGTACCGCCCTACCTGGACGTGGCGCGGGTGATGATCCGCAACGAGGATGGGCGCCGCATCACCGTGATGGTCGGTGGAGCACCCAAGGGCGGGCTGCTGGACGGTGCGCTGATGGTGCTGCGCCTGATCGGCCTGTGGTTCTTCCTGCCACTGATCGTGGTCACCCTGCTGGTGATGCCGACCGTGATCCACCGTGCCATGCGCGGTGTGCGCCGTTCCGCGCAGCAGGCCAAGGAGCTGGACATCGGCCAGCCCGGTGCGCGGCTGGATGCGCGGCTGGTCTCCACGGAAGTGGCGCCGCTGGTGGAAGCGTTCAACGATGCCATCGACAAGGTGCAGCAGGGCTACGCCGCGCGCGACAAGTTCCTTGCCGACGCAGCGCACGAGCTGCGCGTGCCGATCGCCGTGGTGCAGGCGCGCCTGTCGCAGCTGCCGCAGGGCGAGCTGAAATCGCAGTTGCTGACCGACGTGGCGCGGCTGGGCAATGTTGCCGAGCACCTGCTTGATCTGCAGCGGCTTGACCGCAATGTCGGCGCATTGCAGCGGCTGGACCTGGCCCTGCTGGTGCGTGAGGCAGCCGCGGACCTGGCGCCGTTGGTGGTGGGCGCCGGCTATGGATTCGAAGTGGACGCGCCGGAAGCGCCGGTGTGGATCCACGGTGACAGCCTGGCGCTGGGGCGGGTGATTGCCAATCTGGTACACAACGCGATCGTGCATGGTGGTGGCCGTGGCACCATCTGTGTGCGGTTGGACACGCGCGGGTTGCTGGAAGTCAGCGACCAGGGCGCGGGCATTCCAGTAGGCGACCGCGAGGCGATCTTCGAGCCGTTCCATCGCCTGCGCGCGGCGGGCAGCGGCAGTGGCCTTGGCCTGCACCTGGTGAAGGAGATCGTGCAGCACCATGGCGGCTCGGTCAGTGTCGGTGAGGCCGCGGGCGGCGGCGCAAGCTTCCGGGTCAATTTCCATCGCGGCAGCGCGCGGCGCTGACGCG
Source organism: Stenotrophomonas sp. CASM114 (assembly GCF_049384325.1). Classification (NCBI taxonomy): domain Bacteria; kingdom Pseudomonadati; phylum Pseudomonadota; class Gammaproteobacteria; order Lysobacterales; family Lysobacteraceae; genus Stenotrophomonas; species Stenotrophomonas sp. CASM114. The sequence continues at coordinate 21,385 of NZ_JBMRGJ010000006.1, forward strand.
TTTGCGGGGCAAGTCCCGATAGGCAACCTGCCGCCGGCAGCGGCAGGCTGGCCTCATGGCCATCGAGCGCTCCCCGTCTCCCTTGCTGGGCAGTGGCACCGCCGGGGCGCTCACACTGGGGGCGTTGGGCTGCGTGCAGCTGTCGCAGCTGCCGCCGCTGTGGGTCTGCACGGTGATGATCGTGCTTGGCATGGCCGGGTGGGGCCTGCGATGGCGGGGGCGCCTGCCGGCGGTCATGCTGCTCGGTGCCGGATGGACGTCGATGCACGCGCACTGGGCAATGCAGGACCAGCTGCCACCGGGCCAACCGGCTCGGGATGTAGTGGTCAGTGGCCGGGTCATCGATCTGCCGGATCATCGGGCCGCGCACACCCGCTTCCTGCTGCAGGTCAGCGAGAGCCGCGAACTGCCATCGCTGCGCGGCAAGCGCCTCCAGGTCACCTGGAACGACGGCTGGCAAGGCAGGTCCAGCGCCGCTGCCGAGGGGCGGCGCAGGCAGGTCCTGGCCGGTGCGCAGTGGCAGCTGGCGCTGCGTGTGCGGGCCCCTCGCTCGCGGATCAATCCCGGGGGTTTTGACAGTGAGCGTCATGCGCTGCTGCGTGGCGTAGCCGGCACTGGAACGGTGAGGGCGCCGGCCAGCGCGCGTGAGCTGCAGGCCGGACATGGCCTGCCGGCATGGCGTGAGCGCACCAGCGCCGCCATCGCGCTGCAAGTGGCCCATCCGGCCGCCCGTTTCGTGCAGGCGCTCGCCCTGGGCGACACGCGTGGCCTGTCCGACACCGATTGGGATCAGCTGCGGGCGCTGGGGCTGACCCATCTGGTGGCCATTTCCGGATTTCATGTCGGGGTGGTGGCGGGGCTGGGGGCGTTGCTGTGCCGAGGGCTGTGGTGGCTGTGCCCCCTGCTGGCCCGGCATTGGCCACGTCCACAGGCGGCGGCCTGCGCCGCGGCCCTGTCCGCAGCGGGCTATGCGGTGCTGGCCGGCGGTGAATTGCCGACCGTGCGCACGGCATTGATGATCGGGCTGGTGGCCCTGGCGCGCAGCGGGCGGCGCCCGCTCGGTCTCGTGCAGGGGCTTGCGCTGGCGGCGCTGGCGCTGCTGCTGCCGGCGCCCCTGTCGGTGCTGTCAGCGGGCTTCTGGCTCAGCTTCGGCGGCGTACTGTGGCTGGTGTGGTGCTTGCCGCAGGGACGTCCGCGCGGGGTGGCCGCCAATCTGCGCGGGTTCCTGGCCGCACAAGGGGTGGCCAGCGTCGGCCTGTTGCCGCTGGGCATCGCCTTGTTCGGTGGCACCGCCTGGCTGGGGCCGCTGGTGAACCTGCCGGTCATCCCGTGGTGGACATTGCTGGTGGTGCCCCTGTCGCTGCTGGGCACCGCCCTGCAGGCGCTGCTCGACGGCGCTGGGTGCTGGGCGTGGCGCGCGGCGGCGTGGCTGTTCGAGATCAGCTGGCAGGCCCTGCAGCCACTGGCGGCGCACCCGCAGGCGATGTGGTGGCTGGCCGAGGCGCCGGCCTGGGCGGTGCCGGCGGCGCTGCTGGGGGTGTTCTGGTGGCTGCTGCCACGGGGGGCCGGGGGCTGGCTGGCTGGCCTGCTGCTGTGCCTGCCGCTGCTGTGGCCGGCGCGTGAGCGCCCGGCCGAGGGGGAGCTGGAGCTGCTGGTGCATGACGTCGGCCAGGGCACGGCGGTGTTGCTGCGTACTGCGCGGCATGCCCTCTGGTACGACGTGGGGCCGCCGAACGGGGGCGAGGGCAGCGAGCGGGTCCTGGTTCCGTCACTGCGGGCCCTGGGCCAGGCGCCGCCCGAGCGGGTGCTGCTCAGCCACGACGATCTCGATCATGCCGGCAACCTGCCGAGCCTGCGTCTTCAGCTGCCGGGGCTGCCATTGCTGGCGCCGCCGGGAAGTACGATCGCCGGGGCCGGCCGTTGCCAGCGCGGCCTGCGCTGGCACTGGGATGGCGTCGATTTCCAGGTGCTTCACCCGGATGCCGGCAGCCAGCGGGCCGAAAACGAGGACAGCTGCGTGCTGCGCGTGGCCGGTGCCCATGGCGTGGTCCTGTTGCCGGGGGACATCGGCCGTCCGGCCGAACAGGCGCTGTTGCGGGCGTCTGCGGCGGCGCTGAAGGCGGATGTGGTGCTGGTGCCGCACCATGGCAGTGGCGGCAGCTCCAGCGCGCCCTGGGTGGCGGCGGTGTCAGCCCGGCTGGCATTGGTCTCGGCCGGCCACCAGAACCGTTTCGGCCACCCGCGCCAGGACGTGGTCCGGCGCTGGCAGGCGCAGGGCGCCGAGGTGGTGTCCACTGCGGAGTCCGGGGCGATCCGCGTATGGCTTGGCGCACAAGGGCTGCAGCTGCGTGAACAGCGCATCCATGCATCCCGGTGGTGGGATGCCGCTGGGCGGGCGCGGTCGGCTGCTATCCTATCGCCGATCGAACAAGCGGCCGTTGGGCCGGAGGGTTGAAACGTGTGGGAACTGGTCAAGGCCGGTGGCTGGCCGATGGTGCCGCTGCTGCTGTTGGGCGTACTGGCTTTGGCGATCATCCTGGAGCGTTTCTGGTCCCTGCGGCGAACGGAGGTGCTGCCGCCCGGCCTCGGCCAGGAAGTGCGCAACTGGGCCGCGCGCGGCAAGCTTGACCCGGCGCACCTGCAGACCCTGCGTGCCAACTCGCCGTTGGGTGCGTTGCTGGCGGCCGCGCTGGAAGCCCGCAACCGCCCGCGCGACCAGATCCGCGAGCGCATCGAGGATACCGGCCGTCACCTGGTGCACCGCATGGAGCGGTTCCTCAACGCGCTGGGCACCATCGCTTCGGCCGGCCCGCTGCTGGGCCTGCTGGGCACCGTGATCGGCATGATCCAGATGTTCCTGGGCATCCTCGACCATGGCGTGGGTGATGTGAACCAGCTGGCCGGTGGCATCGGCAAGGCCCTGGTGTGCACCGCCACCGGCATGATCGTGGCCATCCCGGCACTGATGTTCCATCGCTACTTCAAGGGCCGCATCCACGGCTACGTGGTGGAGATGGAACAGGAGGCCAGCGCCCTGCTGGATACGCTCGACGGCCGCCCGGGGGTGATGAACCCGTCCCCATCGGCGCGCCCGGCCAACGCCGCTACGGCGAAGGCCTGATCGATGCGTATCGGCAATGACCGATCCCAGGATGAGCCGCATATCGATCTGGTCCCGCTGATCGACGTCATCCTGGTGCTGATCATCTTCTTCGTGGTCACCACCACCTTCGATGCGCGCTCGACGTTGCAGGTGCAGCTGCCCACCGCCAGCCAGCAGCCCAACAACGAGCCGCCGCGTTCGCTCAGCGTGCTGATCAATGCCGAAGGCCGTTATTTCATCAATGACCAGGAAGTGCTGCGCAGCGATGTCGAGTCCGTCAAGCAGACCATCGCCGCCGTCGCCGGCAGTGATCGCAGCCAGCCCGTGCTGCTGCGCGCCGACGCGCGTACTCCCTACCAGGCCGTGGTGACTGCGCAGGACGCGCTCGGTCAGCTCGGTTTCCGTCGTATCGCCATTGCAACTGCGCCAGAGGTGCGTCCATGAGTTCCCATCACGCGCCGGTGTGGCCGATCTACAAACGTCTGCTGGGCTACACCCGCACCTACTGGGTGTTCATGGTCGGCGCGGTCATCGCCATGGTGGTCGAAGCCCTCGCCGGCTATCACTTCACCAAGCTGATGGAGCCGCTGGTCAACGAAGGTTTCGTCGATCCGCAGCCGCGCGCGGCCGTGGTGCTGCCGCTGACCATCCTCGGCCTGTTCCTGATGCGCAGCCTGGCCACCTGGGTCAGCGACTACACGCTGGCCAAGACCGGCCGCAGCGTGGTCCGCGACCTGCGTGAGCAGGTGCTGCAGAAGTACCTGCACCTGCCGTCGTCGCACTTCGATACCGAAGCGACGCCGGTAATGGTCAGCCGCCTCAACTTCGATACGGAACAGGTCACCCAGGCCAGTGCCGACGCGCTGAAGACCGTGGTCGCCGATACCCTCACCATCATCGCGATGCTGGCGGTGATGCTGCAGATGAGCGTCAAGGTGACCCTGGCGATGCTGCTGGTGGTGCCGCTGATCGGCGGCATCGTGTCCTACGTGGGCAAGCGCTACCGTCGCATCAGCCGCGGCATCCAGGACGGCATGGGCACGATGGCGCAGACTGCCGAGCAGTCGCTGGCCGCGCAGCAGGAAGTGAAGGTGCACGGCACCCAGCAGCATGAGATCTCGCGCTACTCGCGCCTGGCCAACCGCATGCTGGCGCTGAACATGAAGGTCGAGGTCACCCGCGCCGCCGCGTCCAGCGTGGTGCAGTTCCTGGCCGCACTGGCGCTGGCGGTGATCGTCTGGGTGTCGACCCGCGAAGCCCTGGCCGGCCGCCTCAATGCCGGCCAGTTCATGGGCCTGATGACCTCGATGATGGCCATCATTCCCTCGCTGCGCCGACTGACCAGCGTACAGACCTCGATTTCGCGCGGCGTCTCCGCCGCCGAGCGCCTGTTCGGCATCCTCGACATGCCGGTGGAGCGTGATGAGGGCCAGCACCGCGTGCAGCGCGTGCGCGGCGAACTGGCGTTCGACCACGTCATGCTGCGCTACCGCGAAGACAGCGGCATTGCCCTGGACGACATCAGTTTCGTTGCCAGGCCGGGCACGGTGACGGCCATCGTCGGCCGTTCCGGCAGCGGCAAGACCAGCCTGATCCGGCTGGTTCCGCGCTTCTACGAGCCCAGTGGCGGCGTCATCACCCTCGATGGCGTGGCCCTGGATGACTATCCGCTGGCCGACCTGCGCCGGCAGGTGGCGATCGTCGGGCAGAAGGTGATGCTGTTCGATGACACCATCGCGGCCAACATCGCCTACGGCATGGAGGCGACCGATGAGCAGATCCGTGCGGCGGCCGAAGCGGCCAATGCCTGGGAGTTCATCGCACGCATGCCGCAGCAGCTGCAGACCCCGGTCGGCGAGAATGGCGCGCTGCTGTCCGGTGGCCAGCGCCAGCGCCTGGCGATTGCCCGCGCGATCCTGCGCGACGCGCCGATCCTGATCCTCGACGAAGCCACTGCGGCGCTGGACAACGAATCCGAGCGCCTGGTGCAGGATGCGCTGCAGCGCCTGATGCCGGAACGCACCACGCTGGTCATCGCGCACCGCCTGTCGACCATCGAGCATGCCGACCAGGTGCTGGTGATGGACCATGGCCGCATCGTTGAACGTGGCACCCACAAGGAGCTGCTCGAACTGGGCGGCCTTTACCAGCATCTGCACAGCATGCAGTTCCGCGAAAGGCAGGACTGATGGCCGGCAAGGGTACCCAGACCCCGGCGTACTGGTACGACGGCAGCCCCGTTCCGTGGACGATGCGCCTGCTGGCGCCGCTGTACGCAGGTGTCACCGCACTGCGCCGGCGCGCCTATCGGCGTGGCTGGCGCAAGCGCCACTCGCTGCCGGTGCCGGTCATCGTGGTCGGCAACATCACCGCCGGTGGTACCGGCAAGACGCCGCTGACCATTGCCCTGGTCGAGCGCCTGCGCGCGGCCGGCTGGAAGCCGGGCGTGGCCAGCCGTGGTTATGGTCGCGAAGACGCCGACAAGCCGCTGTGGGTGCAGGCCGATACGCCAACTGCCAAGGGCGGTGACGAGCCGGTGCTGATCGCCTGGAAGACCGGTGTGCCGGTGCGCGTGGACCGCGACCGTGTCGCCGCCGGCAAGGCGCTGATCGAGGCCGGCTGCGATGTGATCGTCTGCGACGATGGCCTGCAGCACTACCGCCTGGCGCGCGACATCGAGATCGAAGTGGTCGATGCGCAGCGTCGCTACGGCAATGGCCGGATGATTCCGGCCGGGCCGTTGCGCGAGCCGGTCAGCCGCGCCAGCGAATGCGATTTCCGGGTGGTCAACCTCGGCCAGGCCGATGAGGAAACCGCAGCGCAGGCCTGTGGCTTCGGCCAGTGGCCGATGGCGCTGCACATCGACAGTGCGCAGCCGCTGGCCGGCGGCCGCGCTCGCCCGCTGGCGTACTTCAAGGGCCAGCGCGTGCATGCGGTGGCCGGCATTGCCCATCCCCAGCGCTTCTTCGACATGTTGCGCGCGCGCGGGATCGGCGTGGTGCCGCATGCGTTCGCCGACCACCAGGCCTACCAGCCGCAGGACCTGTCCTTCGGTAGCCAGCTGCCGGTATTGATGACCGAGAAGGACGCGGTGAAATGCCGTGCGTTCGGCAACGACTGGCACTACGCGGTTCCGCTGCGCGCCGAGCTGCCCGCGGCGTTCTGGGTGGCGCTGACCGATCGCCTGGACAAGCTGCGGCCGAACTGAGTGGCGCGGCGGCGCTTGCATTCACGCGCTGCTGCCCGCATTCCCGTTGTAACGAGCCTGCCGAGTACCGCCTGCATGACTGAATTCGTCGTCGCCATTCCGGCCCGCCATGCCGCCTCGCGGCTGCCGGGCAAGCCGTTGCGCCCGCTGGGCGGCGAGCCGCTGGTGCTGCATGTGGCGCGCCGCGCGCTGCAGGCCGGTGCCCGTGAAGTCTGGGTAGCGACCGACGATCAGCGCATTGCCGATGCGCTGTCCGGGCTGGCCGAAGTGAAGGTGGCGATGACCGCGACCACGCACGCCTCCGGCACTGATCGCCTGGCCGAATGCGCACGCATTGCCGGCTGGGCCGATGACACGGTGGTGGTCAACCTGCAGGGCGACGAACCGTTCGCACCGGCGGCCGGTATCCGTGCGGTGGCCGATGCGCTGGTCGCAGGCACTGCGCCGATGTCGACTCTCGCCACGACCGTCGAGGACGCGCACACCCTGTTCGACCCGAACGTGGTGAAGCTGGTGCGCAACGTGCGCAACGAGGCGATGTACTTCAGCCGCGCGCCGATCGCCTGGCACCGCGACGGCTTCGCACGCAGCCGCGACACGCTGCCGGACGGCCACCACTGGTTGCGCCACATCGGCATCTACGGCTATCGCGCCGGCTTCCTGCAGCAGTTCGCGGCGATGCCGCCGGGCCAGCTGGAGCAGGTCGAATCGCTGGAGCAGCTGCGCGTGCTGGAAGCGGGCTATCCGATCAGCGTGGCGATCTCGCCCGAGCCGTTCCCGCCGGGCATCGACACGCCCGAGGACCTGGAGCGCGCCGAGGGGCTGCTGCAGGCGATGGCGCCGCGATGAGGCTGCTGGTCGTCTGCCTCGGCAACATCTGCCGTTCGCCGATGGCCGAAGGCGCGCTGCGCGCACGCCTGGATGCCTCGCCGCTGGCCGGGCGGGTGCAGGTTGATTCGGCTGGCACCGGCGACTGGCATGTGGGCGAGCCGCCGGACCGCCGCGCGATCGCCTGCGCAGCCGGGCACGGCGTGGACATCGGCGGCCTGCGCGCACGCCAGCTGCAGGCCGTGGATTTCGACCGTTTCGACTGGATCCTGTGTGCCGACGAGGCCAACCTGCGTGATGCAGGGCGCCTGGCGTCGGCGGCCCAGCGTGAACGGCTGGCGTTGTACCTGCCCTGGTCGGGCGGGCAGGGGCGGGTAGCCATCCCCGACCCCTACACCGGCGGCAGCGATCATTTCGAACAGGTCTGGTCGCTGGTCGACGATGCTGCAAAACGTGCGGTGGCACGACTGTTGCATGACGCCGACTCCGGCATAATCGGGTCATGAACGTCCAGCCCGTCCCGGACCTGCCCGAGTTCGCCACCTGGCTCAATGCCACCCCCTGCACCCTGACCGAACTGCGCGGCCGGCCGGTCGCGCTGCTGTTCGTCAATGCGGCCTCCGCCTGGAGTGCGCAACGCCTGGCCGAGTTCGGCCAATGGCTGTCGCGCCACCCCGGCAAGCTGCAGCCGCTGGTGCTGCAGGTGCCGCGCTTCGATTTCGAGCGCGACGCCAGTGCCGCACTGAAGCTGCTGCGCCGCCAGGGCCTGGCCATGCCCGTACTGCTCGATGCCGATTGGGATGGCTGGCGCCGCTTCGGCGTTACCGCCTGGCCGACCGTGGTGCTGCTGGACGCGCAGGGTCGCGAGCAGCAGCGGCTGGTCGGGCAGGGAGCACCCGGTGAACTGGAGCGCGCCCTGAACACGCTGTGCCAGGGCGCGCCTTCGGCGCCGCCGCGCGGCGGCAGCGAACTGCATCCGGAACCACGCCAGGCGCTGCGGTTCCCGCTGGGCCTGGCGGTCAGCACCGAACGCCTGTACATCGCCGACAGTGGCCATCACCGCATTCTCGAATGCAGCCATGGCGGCCGCATCCTGCGCCAGTTCGGCCTCGGTACCGCCGATTTCATGGACGGCAACCTGGCCGAAGCGGCGTTTCACCGCCCGCAGGCGCTGGTGCTGGAGCGCGATTCGCTGTACGTCGCCGACACCGGCAACCATGCGGTGCGCCGCATCAACCTGCTGACCGGCATCGTCGACACGCTGTGTGGCAACGGACGTCCCGGTGCGCCGGTGGAAGGTCCGGTGGCGCAGGCGCGGCAGGTCTCGCTGGACCATCCTGTCGGCCTGGCCATCGCCGACAACCAGCTGCACATCGCGATGGCCGGCGACAACCGCATCTGGAGCTACCACCTGGGCCAGCGCAGCCTGCAATGGCGCGCCGGCAGTGGTTCCATCGACGAGCGTGACGGCAGCGGCCACCTGGCTGCCTTTGCCCAACCGACTGCGCTGGCCGTGGTGCAGCAGGTGTTGTACGTCGCCGACGCCCTGGGATCCTCGATCCGTGCACTGCAACTGCGCGGCGACCTGGTGCAGACGCTGGTCGGGCAGGGGCCCTGGCGCTTTGGCAGCGAAGACGGCCCGCGTGCGCAGGCCAGCCTGCAGTATCCGCAGGCGATCGCATTGAGCGCGGACGCTCCGCTGCTGTGGATTGCCGATACCGGCAACGGTCGCCTGCGCACGCTGCGCCTGGGCGGCGGTGAACTGACCACCCAGCCGCTGCCTCGCCGCCTGCATGGCCCGGCCGGATTGGCGGTGGGCGCCGGTGCGGTGTGGATCGCCGAGACTGACGCCCATGCCGTGCTGCGATTCGACCCCGACAGCGGCGTGCTCAGCGAAGTCCCGATCAGCGAATGACCGACGTTCCCGCCCCGGCCTTCGACGGCAAGGCCTTCGCGGCCCAGCTCAGCACCGCCCCTGGCGTGTACCGCATGTACGCCGCCGACGACACCCTGCTGTACGTGGGCAAGGCGCGCGCGCTGCGCAACCGTGTCGGCAGCTATTTCAACGGCAGCCCGAAGAACGCGCGGATCATGTCGATGATCTCGCAGATCACGCGCATGGACGTGACCGTGACGCGCTCGGAAGCCGAGGCGTTGCTGCTGGAAAACCAGCTGATCAAATCGCTGTCGCCGCGCTACAACGTCTCGCTGCGCGACGACAAGACCTATCCGCATGTGCTGCTGACCCGCGAGGACTGGCCACGCATCGCGCTGCATCGTGGTCCGCGTGCCATTCCTGGGCGCTACTTCGGGCCGTATCCCGGCGTCACCGCCGTGCGCGAGACGCTGAACCTGATGCACAAGCTGTTCAAGCTGCGCAGCTGCGAGGACAGCGTGTTCCGCAACCGCTCGCGGCCGTGCCTGCAATACCAGATCGGGCGTTGCAGCGCGCCGTGCGTGGAGCTGGTCCCGGCGCCGGAGTACGCCGAGTCGGTGCGCCGCGCCGCCCTGTTCCTGGAAGGCAAGAGTGACGAGCTGACCCGCGAACTGGGCGAGCAGATGCAGGCCGCCAGCGAGGCGCTGGAGTTCGAGCAGGCCGCGCGCCTGCGCGACCTGATCTCCTCGCTGCGCAGCATGCAGACCCGCCAGTACGTGGATGGCCGCGCCGCGGACCTCGATGTGCTGGCCGTGGCCATGCAGGGCTCGCAGGCCTGCGTGCTGCTGCTGGCCTTCCGTGATGGCCGCAACCTCGGTACCCGCCCGTTCTTCCCGCGCACCAATGGCGAGGAAAGCCCGGAGGAAGTGCTTGCCGCCTTCGTCTCGCAGTACTACATCGAATTCGAGCCGCCGCGCGAGATCCTGCTCGACCGCGAGATTCCCGACGCCGACCTGCTGGTCGCCGCGCTGTCGGCCTCGGCCGAGCGCAAGGTGCAGCTGAAGTGGAACGTGCGCGGCGAGCGCGCCGGCTATGTGGAATTGGCCAGCCGCAACGCGCAGCTGACCCTGGCCACCGAACTCAACAGCCGCAATGCGCAGCACGCGCGCAGCGATGCGCTGCGCGAGATGCTGGGCCTGGCCGAGCCGGTCAAGCGTGTCGAGTGTTTTGATATCAGCCACACCCTGGGCGAGGCCACCGTAGCCTCGTGCGTGGTGTTCGACGCCGCCGGCCCGGTGCGCGCGCAGTACCGCCGCTTCAACATCAGCGGCATCGAGCCGGGCGACGACTACGCCGCCATGCGCCAGGCCATCGACCGCCGTTTCCGCCGCGCAGTGGAAGAGCAGGGCGTACTGCCGGACGTGCTGCTGATCGACGGTGGCGCCGGCCAGCTGTCGCAGGCCCAGGCCGCACTGGCCGATCTGGGCGTGGAAGGCGTGCTGCTGGTGGGCGTGGCCAAGGGCGTGGAGCGCCGTGCCGGCCACGAAGCGCTGGTGATGCCCGATGGCCGCGAGCTGCGCCCGGGCGCGGCCAGCCCGGCGCTGCAGTTCATCCAGCAGGTGCGCGACGAGGCGCATCGCTTCGCCATCACCGGCCACAGGGGGCGCCGCCAGAAGGCGCGGATGACCAGCAAGCTGGAGGATATCCCCGGCATCGGGCCGCGCCGCCGCGCCAGCCTGCTCAAGCATTTCGGCGGCCTGGTGGGCCTGAAAGCCGCTGGCGAAGCGGAAATCGCCAAGGTGGAAGGCATCAATGACGCCCTCGCGGCACGTATCTACGCTAACCTGCACGGGTTGGCCACGCCTGATGCGGCCGAGTAGAGAGAGAAGCACGCAAGCATGAAGTTGACCCTGCCCACCTGGCTGACGTTGTTGCGGATCGTGATGATCCCGGTGCTGGTGCTGGTGTTCTACCTGCCCTACACCTGGACCAACTTCGCTTCGGCGGCGATCTTCGGCCTGGCCGCGATCACCGACTGGCTCGATGGCTGGATCGCACGCCGTTACCAGCTGGAGTCGGCCTTCGGCGCCTTCCTCGACCCGGTCGCGGACAAGCTGATGGTGGCAGTGGCGCTGTTCCTGATCGTGCAGGGCCACCCGACGCCGTGGATGGCGTTCTGGGCGGCGGTCATCGTCGGCCGTGAGATCGCGGTATCGGCGCTGCGCGAATGGATGGCCGAGCTGGGCCAGCGCGCGAAGGTGCGCGTGGCGATGATCGGCAAGGTCAAGACCACCGCGCAGATGGTCGCGCTGTTGTGCCTGCTGTACTCGGTGGCCCCGAACGTGCCGGTGGAAGACATCTGGATGGGCTGGCCGGTGTTCCATATCGGCGACTGGACTCTGGCCATTGCCGCCGTGCTGACCCTGTGGTCGGGCTTGCAGTACCTGCACGCCGCGTGGCCGAGCCTGCGCGACGATGAGCGCGCGGCGCGCGAGCGTGCGCGGCAGAAGAAGCTGGGCAACTGAGCCCGGGGTCTGAGCCCCGGGGTCGGATCCCTTTCCGAAGGAAAGGGCTCTGACCCCATCGATGCGCCTATCCCCGCACGGCGTGGATCTACTGGAAATGCCGCATCCACGGAGGGGGCGGATCCATCGGTTTGCGGGGATGCCGTGGTAGATCCACGCCATGCATGGATACGCGGTGCAAGGCGCCTCGCAGGCCCCGGAAAAACCGCTTGACGCCATCCTTGGAACAGGTAGAATTTCGCCTCCCAAGCGGGAATAGCTCAGTTGGTAGAGCGCAACCTTGCCAAGGTTGAGGTCGCGAGTTCGAGTCTCGTTTCCCGCTCCAGATTCAAGAAGAACGCTCCCGGAAGGGAGCGTTTTTCGTTTGTGTGCAGGGCACTTCATCCCTGCTTCACCGCCACCCCATCGCCTCACCACGCGTGCTCGCGAAGCTGTATCTCCGTTCCAGCCCGGCGATGCCGCGATGCCTCATCAATCCTCTGCTTACGACCACGATGTGGTCATCGTCGGCGCCGGTTTCGCCGGTTTCGCCGGTGCCGCCTGCGCCTTGGCCGCCGCGCAGTACGGTCTGCGCGTCTGCGTGCTGGAACGCAAGGTCGACCCCGGCGAGCGCCTGCACACCACCGGTATCGTGGTGAAAGAAGCGATGGAGGAGACCTGGCTGGGGCGCATGCCCGAACATCTGGTGGACCGGGTCGCAAACGTGCGCCTGTATGCGCCGAACCTTCGCAGCGTGTTGCTGGCCGCACCGGGCTATTACTTCCTCACCACCGATACGCCGAACCTGATGCGCTGGCTGGCCAGCGAGCTGCATGCGAACGGCGTCGACCTGCGCCTGCAGCAGTCCTTTACCGACGCCCATCGCAGTGGTGACGGCTGGCAGGTGGATGGGGCAGGGCGATGCGCCTATCTGGTTGGCGCTGACGGCGCACGCTCACGCGTGGCACAACGCACCGGGCTTGGCCAGGTGCGTGACAACCTCTACGGCGTCGAGCGTGAGTTCGCCGGCCTGCAGGTGTCGCAGGGCGATGCACTGCATTGCTTCGTCAGCAAGCGCTACGCACCGGGCTACATCGGCTGGGTCGCGCAGAATCCGACCGGGCTGCAGGTGGGATTGGCGCTGCGTCATGACCCGCAACAGGTACGGCCGCCGGATATCGATGGCTTCCTCGACCACGTGCGCAATGTGGTCGGCATTCCGCCTTCGGCGCGTCCCTCGGCCACCCGCGCCGGTCTGGTCCCGTGCGGCCGGCCGGATGGGCCCTTCACCGGCCAACGCGTGATCCTGACCGGCGACGCGGCAGGCATCGTCTCGCCGCTGTCCGCCGGCGGCATCCACTCCTCGTGGCGGCACGGCTGGGCGGTCGGCGAGGCGATCGCCCGGCATCTGCGCGGCCAGGGGCCGGACGCCGAGGGGGTGGCGCGGCAGGTGGCGCCGGCATTCCACGGCAAGCGCCTGCTGCGCTGGGCGATGGACCATCTGCAGGCCGACTGGCCGCTCAACGCACTGCTGCACACGGGGGCCACGCGGCGCATCGCCGAGCAGGTCTACTTCCACCGCCGTGGCCTGCGCACGTAAAGCGAGCAGGCAGGGGGCGCCTGAACGCCGTCCTTCGGTTCACGTGAAAATTCCTGTTGACGCCGTGCAGCAATATCGACACAATAGCGCTCCTTCGACGCAGGTCGAACGGAATCTGCGGGAATAGCTCAGTTGGTAGAGCGCAACCTTGCCAAGGTTGAGGTCGCGAGTTCGAGTCTCGTTTCCCGCTCCAGATTCAAGAAAAACGCTCCCGCAAGGGGGCGTTTTTCGTTTGTCATGACGTTGGCCAGGCGGGTCGCTACAGGCGGGCCACGACATTTTCATGGTGGGCGTGGTAAGTCTGCGGCTGGGGGCGATTCCGACATTGGTGTCGCAATCGGCATGACGGGGGGGGCGCAGCGATCGTGGGGACGATCGGAAGCACCTGGCACGAGGGGCTGCAACAGACGCAATGACCCGGAATCCGCACCAGTGTTCCGCCTGCTGCAGGCGCTGAAAGGCTGGCGAAAGGCCTGCGCCGGCGTTGCCTGAACCGCACGCGTGCTGTGACCTTTTTCGGACCATTTCTCCATGTTCGCTCCACAATCGCACGGTAGCCTTCATGCTCCTTCTACACGTTGGCGGGCTGGTGGTCAGGCGTATCACTTCAGTGGCAGTGCCCAGGACGGGGCGCGGACTCTCCCTGCAGGCAGTGCTGCGACCCGGCGCGCTGCTCGCAAGTCTCGCATTGGCGGGCTGCATGTCGGTGCCGGTTCCGGATCTGCCTGACCGCACGCCCAGCACCTGGACCCAGGTGCCGCAGGGCCAAGGCGTGGCGGTGGACGCCAAACAGTGGTGGAAAGTGTTGTCCGATCCAGCGCTGGATGGACTGGTCGATCAGGCCATCGCCGGCAACCTCGACCTGCAGCAGGCCACGCTGCGCCTGCAGGCCGTGCGGATTGTCGCCGGCACGTCCGATTCGCGCTTCCTGCCGGAAATCACGGCCAGCGCCAAGCAGGTGCAGGATGCCGCTGCGGTCGACACCTACTTCCACGCGGGTATCGAAGCGATCTGGGACCTGGGCCTGTTCGGCGCCGCCGAGAGCGCGCAGTTGAGCGCGCAGGCGTCGGCCGGCAACGCCGAGGCGCTGCGTGGTGCCGCGCAGGTCGCGGTGATCGCCGACGTGGTGCGCAGCTATCTGGATCTGACCGTGGCGCAGGCCCAGCAGGACCTGTTGGCCCGCCAGCAGGCGGTGGACGATCGCGGCGAACAGTTGGCCCTGGTACGCCAGCGCCTGCGCCTTGATGAGCCCGGCGAACTTGATCGCCTGCGTGCACGCCAGGCCGCCACCCGCGCGGCCACGGCGCAGGCACGGGAAAACGCGGACAACGCTGCCCGTGCGTTGGCTTTGCTGCTGGGACGCGATGGCCCGGACCCGGCTTGGCGTGCCTATCGCACGCCGCCGACGCTGGGTGCGTTCTCGCTGCAGCAGGTCCCGGCCGATCTGCTGCGCCATCGGCCGCAGATCCTGCTGGCCGAATCGGAGGTGATGCAGGCTGCTGCCAGCAAGGGTTCGGCACGCGCCGCGATGTATCCGCGTGTCAGCCTCGGTGGCTCCATCCTGTACGCCTACAACCTCACCCAGAACGCCCGCTCCAATTCCGATTCGAGCCCGTCCATCGGCCCGTACATCGATATTCCGCTGTGGGACTGGGGCCAGCGCCGCGCACGCTTCCATGCCGATGAAAAGCAGCTGGATGCCGCCTTGCTGGGTTACCGCAAGGCGGTGCTGGAAGGCGTGAGCGAAGTGGAAGGCGCGCTCGGCAGCCTGGCGCGCCAGGACAGCAGCATCCAGTCGCTGCGCGCGGCCGATGATGCCGCCGGGCAACAGGTCAAGCGGCAGGCGCGGCAGGTGCAGCTGGGGCTGTCCAGCGAATTCGACGGGCTTGACGGGCAGCGTGCGGCACTCGCCGCGCAGGCCGACCTGATCGGTGCACAGGGTGCGCGCGTGCTGGCCTTTGCGTCGCTCTACCGCGCCCTCGGTGGTGCTCCGTTGCCTGTCGAGGGTGAGGGCGAATCGCAATGATCGCGCTGGCCCGCAAGACCCTGGCCTATGAATGGCGCCGGTTCCTGCCGGTGGTGCTGGCGATGTGCTTCGCCGGTGTGCTGTTGATCGTGCAGGCGGCACTGGTGCTGGGCATCTTCGGTACCGCTGCGATCTACGTGAAAGCGTCCTCGGCCGACATCTGGGCCGGCTTCCCCGGCACCCAGAGCGTCAACTACGGCCATGCGATCAGCGCCGACGTCGAAAGCCACCTGCGCATGGACCCGGATGTCACCCGCGTCGAACCCTACGAGTGGGTCGATGGTGAATGGCGCTCGGGCGCGCAGGGTACCGGCAACGTGTCGGTGTACCTGTCCGGCATCTCCACCGGCGATGACGCAATGATGTTCGCACGCATCCTGCCTGCCGACCTGCGCGCGCAGCTGCGCGAGCCGGGGGCGGTGATCGTCGACAGCGCCGACCTGGATACGCTCGGCGTGGACCTGCAGAGCAACCGTGCATGGATCAATGGCAAGGCGGTGCGTGTGGTCGCCGCGCAACCGGGCCTGCGTGGCCTCGGTGGCGTCAACGTGCTGGCCTCGCTGGATACCGCGCGTGCCATCGCCGGTACCGATCCGCACGAGGGTAGTACCTATTTCGTGGCGGGCCTGCGCTCGCCGGACCTGGCCGACCGCGTGCGCGACCGCCTCGCCGCGTCGATGGGCCAGACCACGCCAGTCGAGTTCTGGACCGCGCCGGCGTTCGCCAGCCGCTCGCAGCAATACTGGCTGTTCGACACCGGCGCCGGCATCGCGGTGCTGTTCATGGCGGTCATCGTCTGCTTCGTCGGCGCGGTGATCACCAACCAGTCGTTCGCCTCGGTGGTGGCTGGTTCGGTGCGCGAGTACGCCACGCTCAACGCGCTCGGCGCAGGTCGCTACGCGCTGGCACGGGTGGTATTCGAGCAGGCATTGCTGATCGGTGGCGTGGGCATGTTGCTGGCGGCGGCGTTCAGTACCGTCGTGCTGTTGATCGCACAGTCCCAGCGCGTGCCGGTGCAGCTGACGCCGATGGTCATCATCGGCTGCGTGGCGCTGGTCGCGGTGATGGCCATGCTGTCGAGCATCATGGCGGTACGCAGTGTGGTCCGCTCCGATCCATCGTTGCTGCTGCGTTGAGGACCGGCCGATGACCTCCAAACATGCCGTCGCCCCCACGTTGCAGGCCGACGCACTGGAAAAAGGCTTCATGTCCGGCGATATGCAGGTGCCGGTGCTGCGCGGCCTGTCGCTGGACATCTATCCGGGCGAGTTGACCCTGGTCTCGGGCCCTTCGGGGTGCGGCAAGAGCACGCTGCTGTCGCTGCTGTCCGGCCTGTCCGCGCCGGATGGCGGTCGCGTGCACGCGCTGGGCCAGGACGTGGGCCACATGACCCGCGGCGAGGTGGAGCGCTTCCGCCTGCACCATGTCGGCTTCGTGTTCCAGGGCTTCAACCTGTTCCCGGCGTTGACTGCGCTGGAGCAGGTGCAGTTGCCGCTGGGCTACCGTGGCATGCGCAATCGCGAAAGCGAACCGCTGGCCCGCAAGGCGCTGGAAGAAGTGGGCCTCAGCCACCGCAGCCACATGCGTCCGGCGCAGTTGTCCGGCGGTGAGAAGCAGCGTGTGGCCGTCGCCCGTGCCTTCGCCAAGTCGCCGACGCTGATCTTCGCCGACGAACCCACCAGCGCGCTGGACGCCGAGAACGGCCAGCGCGTGATCGACATCCTGCACCGCTACGCACGTGCGCATGGCGCCACCGTGCTGTGCGTGAGCCACGATCCGCGCCTGATCCGGCATGCCGATCGGGTGATCGCCATGGAAGACGGCATGGTCCGTGATGACCGCCGCCAGAACGAAACCGTAGAGTCCGCCCCATGACCAAGACGTCGCACCTGCTTCCCCTCAGCCTGGCCCTGTCCGCGGCACTGCTGCTCGGCGCCTGTTCCAGGGACGCGCCCGCCCAGGCACCTGCAGGTAAAGCCAGCACTGCCACCGCCGGCAAGGTTGCGGTGGCGCGCGGCATCATCGATGTCGAGGGTGGCCTGATCGCGCTGGCGCCGCCGGTGGATGGTTCGATCACCGCCGCGTTGGTGAAGGAGGGCGCCACGGTGAAGAAGGGGCAGCTTCTGCTGTCGCTGGACGGTGCGCTGCTGCAGCAGGAAGTGGCGATGGCCACCGCTGATCTCGCACTGGCCAATGACCGCCTGAAGGGCAGCCAGGCGCAGCTGCGCGAACTGGAGCGCAATGCCACCCGCCTGTCCACGGGTGCGAGCGAAGGCGTGTCGTCCAACCAGCAGGCCGATGCGGCCAAGCAGCAGCTGGCTGGCGTACGCGCCGATGTCGACGTGGCCGGTGCGCAGGTCGACATGGCCCAGCACAAGCTGGAACACGCCAGGCTGAAACTGCAGCAGATGTCGCTGAGCGCGCCGGAAGCCGGCACCGTGGTCGGCCAGGTGCCGGGCCTCGGCGCCTTCGTGCAGGCCGGCAAGCCGGCGATATCACTGCTGCCGGCGCGCCCGCTGCAGGTACGTGCCGAACTCAGCGCGGCCTACGCCGATGCCGTGCAGGTGGGCATGAGGGCCACCGTGGTGCCAGACAGCGATGGTGCCGAGAACGCCAGCACGCTGCCGCCCGCACGCGTGGTACGCATCAGCCCGGTGTTCGCGCAGGCTCGCCTGCCTGAAGACGCGGGGCGTGGCGTGGCCAAGGTGGTGGAGTGCGTGCTGGAGTTCGATGGCGAGGCCAAGGCGCGCTTCGGCCAGCATGTGCGGGTGGAGTTCCGGAAGTAGGCCTAGTGCTGCAACGGGGGCGCATCCGCGCGCCCTCGACGCCTGAACGCCCGCCACGCGCTCACCGCCGACACCATGCACAGCGCCAGCAGCAGGCCCACGTCCAACAGCAGCAGCCACAGCAGATGCATGCCTTGTACCGGCGGCTGATGCATCGCCGACAGCATCCACGGCACGGACCACAGCAGCAGAAGGGCGAAGGCGATCAGCAGGCGCAGCCACAGGCGTTTCAGTCTCCACGGCCGCACGATCAAGGCGGCTACCACCAGTTCGACGGTGCCCAGCAACGCGAAGACGATGACGGTGCTGGTCGGGTAGGGCAGTTCGGCGCCTTCCAGGTGGTGCAGCAGCCAGTAGTCCGGAGTGAAGCCGGCATTGACCAGTGCGGCGATCAGCGCCAGCCAGGTCAGCGCGACCAGCAGCCAGAACAGGCGGATGTAACGTCTAGGCATCGGTGGTGTCCGTGGTGTAGCGGGAGGTTGCCCGCGACGAATAGCGCAGGCTTGCGGCGATTGCGGCCAGTGCCAGCAGGCCAGGTCCAACGGTGAAGTACACCAGGCGCAGCGGATGGTCGTGCATCAGCGTCCAGCTGGCGAACGCCAGCGGCGCCGCCAGCACCAGCAGCTTGGCGAACAATGGCCGCAACACTGCGATCAGCAGTTGGGCGCCAATGAACATCCAGAACAGATGGAACTGGGCGATGCCCAGGCCGATGTCGCGATGGGCGGTGAAGCCAAAATGGTCGCGATACCAGTTCATTCCCAGCGGAATCAGTGCCCAGTACAGCAGCGCCACCAGCAGATGCAGCAGCAGGGCGATCAACAAGGGTTTGCCGCGAAGGAACATGGGCGCATGGGGCTGGGCGGGGCAGCGTACCCCAGTGCGGACGCCCGTGACCGCATGATGTGAAGACTGTTGACGGCGTGAAGGAATTTGGACACAATAGCGCTCCTTCGACGCAGGTCGAACGGAATCTGCGGGAATAGCTCAGTTGGTAGAGCGCAACCTTGCCAAGGTTGAGGTCGCGAGTTCGAGTCTCGTTTCCCGCTCCAGATTCTACAGGGCCCCGGCAGGGGCCTTGTTTTTCTCCCGCCACGGCAAGGCGGGGCACGTTGAGCCGCAAGGCTTTGCGCGCAGTCAGAAAGGTGAAATCGCTGGTGTGTTTTCCGGATTTCCGGTAGCATGTCGGCTTACGCGGGAATAGCTCAGTTGGTAGAGCGCAACCTTGCCAAGGTTGAGGTCGCGAGTTCGAGTCTCGTTTCCCGCTCCATGTTCCGACAGGCCCCATCATGGGGTTTTGTCTTGTCAGGGTTCCGTTCCTGGCGCGCAGTACGTTGGCCTCATGGCAGAGTGGCTATGCACCGGATTGCAAATCCGTTTACAGCGGTTCGATTCCGCTTGAGGCCTCCAATTGAAAAGCCCTGACTCCGGTCAGGGCTTTTTTGTTGGCTACGATTGCTTTCCCGCTTGCGCGATCGTTGCGCGGCCTGGCGGCCAGTCATGGCGGATCCGGTGGCGCTACACTGGTCTGATGAACCAGATTGATCACTTCCGCGGCGCCTTGCTCGGCCTCGCGTGCGGCGATGCCGTCGGTACCACGCTGGAGTTCAAGCCTCGTGGCAGCTTCACCCCGATCACCGACATGGTGGGTGGTGGGCCGTTCCAGCTGCAGCCGGGGCAATGGACCGACGATACCTCCATGGCGATGTGCCTGGCCGAGAGCCTGGTGCGTTGTGACACCTTCGATGTGCACGATCAGATGAACCGCTACGCCAACTGGTACCGGCATGGGTACTGGAGTGCGACCGGCGAGTGCTTCGATATCGGTATGGCAACGCGGGCTGCGATCGACCGGTTCCTGCAGGATGGCCATCCGCTGGCGGGTAGTGACGACCCACGCAGCGCTGGCAATGGCTCGATCATGCGTTTGGCGCCGGTGGCATTGCGCTACGCCGGGACCCCCGACCTGCAGGCAATGGCCGAGCTGAGTTCGCGAACGACGCACGCTGCGCAGGAGTGCCTGGAGGCGTGCCGCTTGCTGGCGGTCGCGCTGGAGCGGGCGTTGGCAGGTGGCACCCGTGACGCGGTGCTGGATCTCAGCAATGTCCCCGTCGAGAGCGCGCGGCTGCAGCAGATCGCGGCGGGCGGCTACCGCGGTGCCGCGCGTGAGCAGATCCGTGGCAATGGCTATGTTGTCGACAGTGTCGAAGCTGCACTCTGGTGCTTTGATCGCCACGACACCTTTGAAGCCGTCGTACTCGAGGCGGCCAATCTTGGCGAGGACGCCGACACCACGGCCGCCATCGCGGGGCAGCTGGCGGGCGCATTCCATGGTGCGTGCGGAATCCCCGGGCGGTGGTTGCAGCGGCTGGCCCTGCGTGCCGAAATCCAGGCGCTGGCCGATGCGCTGCACGCCTTGAACCAGGGCAGCGACCGCGCTGGGTGAGTCGGTTTGCCTGCCTGTGAACTGCGCCTGCAGGACGCTCCCTGCCGTCGCCATTTCCGACGCCGCGAGAGAAACCGTGCGGCAGCTCGCATGCCGCGGCCGCCAGTCTCAGCCGGCCACGACATGGAAAGGCGCTATGGTCAGGTTCCACGTCTCAGGGAGCCGCAATGGCGAGCAAGGACATCACGCGTCGCTTCAGCCACGGAGCGAAACGGAAATGAGCAAAGTCATGGCAGATGTGCGTTGGCTGACCTTTCGCTTGAAGAACGGACAATCCATCGGGCCGGAGCGGCTGAAGGACGGATGGGTGATTGCCTCGGAAACCGCCCGCTGCGAGGTCCGCCGCGAGCATATCGAGGGATCGGGCCTGGTGTATGCGCTGTATGCGCCGGCCAGCCTGGCCTCACCGCGGCGCGCGGAAATGCGCATGCGCGAATTCCTGATGAGCTCGGGCTACACCTTCACAATGGGCACGCTGGGCGGCTGACTGGGCCCGTCATGGTTGCGCTCGCACGGTCAGCGCCTGGCCCTGCATGCCGATCGGGCGGCGTCCATCGTGCAGCACCATGCCGGTCAGGCCGAGGCCTTGGCGGCTGAACGACACACGCCACCCGAGCAGCCCCTTCCGGCACGGTGGTGATGCGTTGCGGCACGCGGTGGACTCAGCGTTGCACTGCTTTCAAGGCGTCGACCACCTGTGCCCCAGAAAAACCACAATGTCCTTCGCCCACTGGCGGCAACACGCGTGGCAGCGGGCGTGCGCCAGCCCGTGCGGCCAATTGCGGATACGCCGTCTGCATGTGCGGCACGATGGTCGGGTCGTTGTGGTTGAACTGGATCACCAGCGGTCGCTTCAGTGCGCCGGTGATTGCCAGCGAGTTGCGGACATGCGCCTGTGCCGCAGGCACGGGATCGATGCGCTGAACACCGGCATTGAATGCGGCGTCGTCACCGAATCCGCTGTACACCACCCCCAGGTTGCCGACCGGCATGCCGCCGCTGCGCGTGGCCAGTTCGTGCAGCACCAGCGCGTGCAGGCTGATGGTGCCGGCCAGTGCATCAGGGGACACCTGCAGCCGCCGCGCCAGCACTGCGGCGTGCGACGGATCACGTTGCAGGGCATTGGCGATGCCCTGGTACAACTCGCCCTGTGGCTGCGCGGCGGCTTCGCGCGCTACCAGGCCGGCGGCCGGCAGCCCATCGGCCTTGGGGAAGAAGTAATCGAATGCGACCAGCGTGGTCAGCAGATCGGTCGCGATCTGTTCGCCGCCGAGATTGGCGCCGCACAGCGACACGCCACCTGCGTAGTGCTGCGGGAAGCGCTCGAGGCTGCCGATGGTCACGGCGCCGCCCATCGAGAATCCCAGCATCCAGGTGTGGCGGACATGCTTGAGTTCACCCACTGCCTGCTGGCGCAGGCGTTCTGTATCGGTGATCGCATCGGCCACCGCCCAGCCCTGGCTGGCATAGGCGCTCTGCGCGACGGCGTAACCTGCTGCCAGCAGTGGCGCGGTGCTGTCATTGGCCGCCATGGGTGCGGTGCGTGGCATGCCGACCGGTTCATAGCCATGGGCCAGCATCACCAGGTCGCCGTTCCAGCTGGCCGGTACATCCAGCCGCCACGGTGCGCCCTGCAGCTCGCCGCTGAGCGTGCGCGGTGCCGGCGGTGGTGCAGCCAGCGATGCCATCCAAGGCAGCAGGCAGAGGGCAAGCGCACATCGAAACAAGGTTCGCATCGGGGTCATTCCATGCGGGAATGGCGCCGAGCATAGATCCCTGCACAACCTTGCGCGCGCTGCAGTGCCGCAGGGCATTGCCGGTCGGCGGTGCTGCGCTCTACGCTGGCGGCATGGCCCTGCACAGCATCGCGTCGATTATCCGCATTCCCCACGGGAAGGCGGGGTAGCGCGCGGTCATCTCGGCCAAGCAACCTGCCCGGGAAGGCGGGTTGCATGCAGCGCTCTCCCGGGTAATGAATCCACCAAGGAGAATGCAGATGCACGACCTTTCATCGAACGACGCTGCGCCGACCCTGCACCTGGTGTGCGGCAAGATCGGTGCCGGCAAATCCACCCTGTCGCAGCAGCTGGCGTTGAAGCCGCGCCACGTATTGATCAGCGAAGACACGTGGCTGGCGGCGCTGTATCCGGGCGAAATCCATTCCATTGCCGACTATCTGCAGCGTGCAGCCACGTTGCGCAATGTGCTGGCCGATCATCTGCGCGCATTGCTGCGCATGGGCGTCTCGGTGGTGCTCGATTTCCCTTTCAACACGCCGGCCGCGCGGGCATGGGCGCGCGAGCTGTTCGAACCGGAGGGAGCCGCGCACCAGCTGCATTTCCTGGATGTTGCCGACGAGGTCTGCAAGGCGCGGCTGCGTGCGCGCAATGCGCGCGGTGAGCATCCGTTCCAGGCCAGCGACGAGGAGTTCGAACGTATCACCCGCCACTTCGTTGCACCGGCCGCGGAAGAGCGCTTCGTGGTGATGCGCTATACCGAGGCAGGCCCGGCATAGCGCGGTCAGTTCAGTCGACGAAGGCCGGCTTGCCCTCGGTTGCGGTCTGCACCAGCGTCCTGCGGAAGGTCTCGACCAGCGGGCGCAGGTTGATGCGGTGCCAGGCCGCCCACAGCGGTGTGCGGTAGCTGAACCACGGCAGCTCGCGCAGTACCACGCCCTGCGGTGCCTGGTGGTCCAGGCTGCGCTGCAGGGTGGTCAGGCCCAGCCCAGCAGCGACCAGACCGAGTGCGGCCAGCGGCTCGGTCGCCTCCATGGCGATGGTCGGGGTGAAGCCGGCCTTCGCGCAGGCGGCGATGAAGGTGTCATGGCGCAGCGCGATTTCCTTGTGCATCACGCCGATCCATTGCTGGCTGGCCAGATCCTCTGGCGTGATGGTCTCTGCGCTGGCCAATGGGTGGCCGGCCGGCAGCGCCAGCAGCATTGGATCGTTCAGCACCTGCGTGGCCTCCAGGTCCGGATCGTCGAACGCGGGGGGGTCGCAGACCAGGGCGATGTCCAGGCTGCGTTGCCGCAGGCCTTCCAGCTGCGTGTCCGACTGCTGGTTGTACAGCGCGATGTGTACGGCAGGACGGTCGCCACGCAGTTCGCGCAGGGCGGCGGGCAATACGCCGGAGTGCATCGCGTACTCCAGGTAGCCGATGCACAGGCCGCCCTCGTCGCCGCGGCCGAGCCGGCGTGCCAGCGATTCCAGCCGGTTGGCGTGGGTCAACAGGGCGCGTGCCTCGGCCAGGAAGGTGCGGCCATCGGCGGTCAGCCGGATGCGCTGCTGCGAGCGTTCGAACAGCTGCAGTTCCAGCCGTTCCTCCAGCTGCGCGATCTGCCGGCTGAGCGGGGATTGGGAGATGTGAAGGCGCTCGGCAGCGCGGCCGACGTGTTCATCCTCGGCGACGGCCACGAAATAGCGCAGTTGGCGGAGATCGAGCATAAGACCGTCCGGGACTCAAGATGGACAAATTATGTCTTGGGCAGTCTTATTGGGCAAGCCTAGCCTATGCCTCAACCTCAACAACGTCCCCAAGTGGAACCCCATGAGCATCAACACTCTGCTGGCTGGCAAGGCCCTCGGCTTCGGTACCGCGCCGCTGGGCAACATGTTCCGTGACATCCCGGAAGCCGAGGCCCAGGCCACCGTGGACGCGGCCTGGGAACAGGGCACCCGCTACTTCGATACCGCCCCGTTCTACGGCGCCGGCCTGGCCGAGATCCGGCTCGGCGACGCGCTGGCCAAGCGCAACCGCGACGACTTCGTGCTCAGCACCAAGGTCGGCCGCCTGATCCTGGACGAAGTGGAAGACACCAGCGCCCGCGATCTTGGCGAGAAGGGCGGCCTGTTCGTCACCGGCCGCCCCAACAAGCTGGTCAATGACTACTCGGCCGATGCCACCCTGCGTTCGATCGATGACAGCCTCACGCGCCTGAAGACCGACCGTCTCGATATCGTCTGGGTGCACGACATCGCCCAGGATTTCTACGGCGATGAGTGGCTGTCGTACTTCGAGACCGCACGCCGCGGCGCCTTCAAGGTGCTGACCCGCCTGCGCGAGGAGGGCGTGATCAAGGCCTGGGGCCTGGGCGTCAACCGTGTCGAGCCGATCGAGCTGACCCTGGATCTGGACGAAGCCCGTCCGGACGGCTTCCTGCTGGCCGGCCGCTACTCGCTGCTCGACCACGAGCGTGCGCTGCAGCGGGTGATGCCGAAGGCGGCCGAACGCAACACCGGCATCGTGGTCGGCGGTCCGTACAGCTCCGGCGTGCTGGCCGGTGGCAGCCACTTCGAGTACCAGAAGGCGTCGCCTGAGATCCTTGCCAGGGTCGAGCGCATCAAGGCCGTCGCCGCCGGGTACGGCATCAGCATCAAGGCGGCCGCCCTGCAGTTCTCGCTGGCCAACCCGGCAGTGGCTGCGGTGATCCCGGGCGCCAGCCGTCCCGAGCGCATCGCCGAAGACGACGCCGCACTGAAGGAAATCATCCCGGCCGGGTTCTGGCAGGAACTGCGCGCCCAGGGCCTGGTTGCGGCCAATGCCCCGCTGCCGATCGACAACATCTGAGTCCCAAGGAGACCTTCCCATGGCAACTGCATCTGCCTCCATCACCGTACCGACCCCGGCCGACCAGGTCTGGAACCTCATCGGCGGCTTCGATTCGCTGCCCGACTGGCTTCCGTACATTCCCCAGAGCACGCTCAGCGATGGCGGTCGCGTGCGCCACCTGGCCAATCCCGACGGCGATGCCATCGTCGAGCGCCTGGAAGCCTTCGACCAGGCCGATCGCAGCTACACCTACTCGATCCTGCAGGCGCCGTTCCCGGTTACCGGCTATCGCTCCACGCTGCGTGTGGTCGAGCAGGGCGGCGGTTCGCGGATCGACTGGTCCGGTGAGTTCACTCCGATGGGCGTCAGCAACGAAGAAGCGTCCGCGCTGTTCGAGGGTATCTACCGCGATGGCCTGAAGGCGCTGGAAACCACGCTGGCCGGGTGAATGTCCGTGTGGTGTTGACCGTATGCAGGCGCCCCGGCCAGTCCGGGGCGCTTGTATTTCAGTGGGTGGGTGATGGTCCACCGCAGGCAACGCGATGCATCGGGAAGTCCAGGGCCTGTTTCGGGTTGTCCTGCGCGACCTCGATGCGCGCATGCGCGCGCTGTTCATCGAGGCGTCGATAGCGGATGCGCTGCGGGAAGTCGTTGGCCGGGTTCTCGAATACTGCCTCGTTGGCATCGACGCGGGTGGCGTTGAAGTCCGTGGCGTTCTGGCCGGAGGGCAGGGCGGTCAGCACCAGGCGGCCGTCGTCATGCTGGCGCAGCTGCATGAACTCGAAACCCACGGTGCGGCCGTCACGCAGGCTGCGGCTGCTGCCCAACAGGGTGTTTCCAGCCAGGGTGGACCACTGCTCGCCGGCGCCGGCCGGCTGGCCATCAAGCTGCCAGCAACCGGCCAGCCACGCCAGGTGGTCGATCTTCGACGACGGAGCGGCCAGGGCGTGCGGGGCCACGAGCAGCAGTGGCAACAGGGCCAGGGCGATGCGGATCGACATCAGTGCCTCCATGCGCGGGGATGTGCGGCCTGTATAGCGTTCGACGGATCACTCAGCCAGTGCCGCCCCTTCAACCGCCGAATCCGATACGATCTGTCGCATTGAGTTCGTCTCGCTTGATCCGGGGTCCCGTCATGGTCGACCGTCTCGCCATTCTGCTGGAACGTTTTTCGGTCACCGCCTCGGTGTTCCATGCCGGCGCGCTGTGCGGCATCAACACGCTGGACGGCGAGGATGAAGCCGGGCAGTTGCACCTGGTGCGACGTGGCCCGCTGCAGGTCCGCCACGGCCAGCAGACCGTGCAGGTCGAGGTGCCGAGCCTGCTGCTGTACCCGCGGCCGATGCCGCATCGGTTCAGCACCGATCCGCAGCACGGCGCCGACATGGCCTGCGCCAACCTGCATTTCGAGGGTGGACGGCTCAACCCGATCAGCGCCGCATTGCCCGATTTCATCTGCCTGCCGCTGGCCGATCTGTACGGCGGCAACGCAGCGCTGGAACTGCTGTTCGAGGAAGCCTTCGAGCAGCGCTGCGGGCGTGCGGCGATGGTCAACCGGCTGTTCGAGGTGGTGATGATCCAGGTGCTGCGGCAGCTGATGGAAGGGGGCGAGATGCGTGGTGGCCTGTTTGCCGGGCTGGGGCATCCGCGGCTGCGGCTGGCGCTGGTGGCGATGCATGAGGCGCCCGCACAGTCCTGGACCCTGGAAGACCTGGCCGAGGTCGCCGGCATGTCACGCAGCGTGTTTGCTGCCAGTTTCCGTGAGGCGATGGGCACCACGCCCGGTCAATACCTGCAGGGCTGGCGGGTGGGCCTGGCGCAGCAGGCACTGCGCCAGGGCAGACCGCTCAAGCGGATTGCCGACGATGTGGGGTACGGCAGCGAAGCCGCGCTGTCGCGCGCATTCAAGGCGCACACCGGGCAGTCGCCGCGCGAGTGGCGCGGGCAGGCCCGCGCCGGCGCGGCCTGAGTCTCAGCCCAGCACCAGCCGGGCCAGTTTCATGCCACCGAACAGGCCGACCAGGCCCAGTGCCACCGAACCGCCGGCGTACAACGCTGCCAGGCCGTGCTGGCCGCGCTGCAGCAGCACGCCGATTTCCAGCGCATAGGTGGAGAACGTGGTGTAGCCGCCGAGAACGCCGGTGGCCAGCAGCAGGCGCAGCTGCGGCGAGGCGCCATTGCGCAGGGCGAAGGCTTCGACCAGCACGCCCATCAGCAGCGCGCCGCTGATGTTGATCAGGAAGGTCGACCATGGCCACGGGCTGCCGACTGCCACCCGCGTACCGATCAGGTTGCAGGCATGGCGAAGGCAGGCGCCGAGCCCGCCGCCGATGAAGACCAGCAAGTAGTTGTTCAATGCGTGCATCACGTGCCTCGGGTACGGGTTCGCTGATTCGATGGCGAACGCCGAGGGCAGGCACGGCCTGCCATCGACGAACGCCGGTTCGTCCTGGCAGGAGCCATCAGCCCTTTCAGGCGGTTATCGGGGGAGCCCCATCCCCATCGGCGACCATGCTACCAGCGGTAGTGCATTCACGTCATCGAGGTCGTCAGCACCCGGATGACCTTGCTGCGGCTGAAGCCGTCCATCAGCAGTTCGAAGGCCAGCAGGTCCAGGGCCGCGTGGCGGCGGTGGTCGATCTCCAGGCCCTTCTCTTCCACCAGATGGCTGACCAGTTCGTAGGCGTCCTGCCAGACATCCAGGTGGGCCTGGCTGGGGATATAGGTATTGCCCCGCTCACCGACGCCAAGCCCGCTCACGCCATACAGCAGTTCACGCGCGTCCAGCTTGGCCGCATCGGCGATGCGGAACAGCTGTTCGGCCTTCACATGGGCGGGGCTGACGTGGTCGTTGAGCCAGTTGCTGATGGTTGCCGTCGTCGAATCGGCGGCGCGGGCCAGATCGGCCGGGCGAGGGTGCCCGGCTTTCTTCATGGCAATGGCGAGTCGTTGGCCGAGAGTATTCATCTATGCAAGCCAGCTTAACGCGTGGATCGCAAAGATCCCTTGTTCCAAGAATAAGTCTGGTTAACAGAAGGACCGACCGTGACCGAATTCTGGAGCAAGGGGCAGGTGCGCACCCGGCTGGGTTTCCGCACCGATGCCGAACTGGCGCGCTTCTTTGGCATAAGCCGATCTGCAGTGTCGCAATGGCCCAAGGATTTCCCGATTCCTGCGTTACGCCAATACATCCTGCATCAGCGCTATCCCAACCTGTTCCCGGCAACTGAAGCCACGCAGGGCGAATAAGCCTCAACTGCGCCGCCTTTTGTCGCATGTAGCACTCTAAGTGCCATTTGCTAAGTATGCTTAGCAACATAGGAAACTTTGATGGAACAGGGTCGGGCTATCGATGAGGCCTACCAGGGCAGAGGCTGGATGAATCGGGTAGGTTGTCGGCTCCGGCCCATCCGGGAAGCCTGTCATCCCGTATGTGGTTTCGTGAACGATTAATAATTTCGATCACGAAAGTCGCTGCATGTAATTGACCTGTCGTGAAATCTATGACTAATTGGCATCAACCGGGCGTGAAGCCCGGGAGTCTTTCAGTAGCTCGCAAGTGAGTCGGTAGACCGTCAACGATGCAGAACAAGTCCAACGGAGGTCGTATGGAATACGGCATGCATGGCTTGGCTGAACGGGTACGCCGCGAACTGGAAGCCAGTTATCACAAACACGGATGCGGTCCGGCGTTCTGGGATACCTACCAGCAGGTGCTGGACCGCCTGGTCCCGCAGGGGACCGAGCGTACCGAAGTCACCAATGAAATGGCGCTGATCATCGAACAGCTCGGCATCGTCCGACGTGCGCAGCTGGTGCCGCCGCACGCCAACGGGCCGCGTTGACCCGTTGATTCAAAGCAGGCGCCAGGCGCCACAGGCCAACAGCGCCAGCAGCATTGACAGCAGTGCCAGGGTCCGCGGTCGCCACCATTGCCGCGGTTGCCCGGCCATGGCCTGCGGACTGCAGTAGCGCACCAGCCCCGGGCCGAAACCGGCCTGGTGCTGCTGCCGCGAGCAGGCGTCCAGGCAGGCGCCGCAGGCCAGGCAATCGGCCTGCGGTCCCTGGCGGATGTCCAGCTGCATCGGGCAGGCGCTGACACACGCGGCGCAGTCGGTGCAGTCGCCCAGGCGATCGGCGCTGAAGGTGGGCATCGGTCCGGCCAGCAGCGGATGTGCGGCGCGGAACACGTAGTCCTGTGCGGTGGTCGGGTCGAGCAGGCCGCGTCCGCGTCCGAGCACGCCCCCCATGCCCGGAGGGCGCATGCCGCGCGGTTCGCCGCGGCGCGCGTCGTACAGCATGCGTGGTGTATGTGGATCGATCAGCAGTGGTTGCATGCGCGCGAACGGGCACAGCGAACGGCACACCTGCTCGCGCAGGAAGCCGGCATTGCCCCAGGTGGCGGCGGCATAGAACAGCACCCAGAATGTTTCCCAGCCGCTCCAGCCGGCATGCGGAGCGGCGGCCAGCAGTCCGGCGATCGGGCTGAACAGGCCGACGAAGGTGATGCCAGTCCACAGCGACAGCAACCCCCAGGCGACCTGGGTGGTCGGGCGCGCGGCTGGCACTGGCAAGACCTTGGCCATGCCGTGCGCGATCCAGTCGAAGGCACGACGCCACAGCGTCTGCGGGCAGGCATGACCGCACCAGATGCGGCCGGCGAGGTGGGTGAGCAGCGCAAGGCCCACCGCCAGCACCGCCAGCAACCCGATCAGCACGCCGACATCGCCGGGCCACAACGTCCAGCCGAACAGGTCGAAGCGCCGTGCGTTGATGTCCAGCAGCAGGGCCTGGTGTCCATTCCAGCGCAGCCATGGCAGGGCATAGAACAGGACCAGCAAGAGCGCGCTGAGCGCGCCGCGCCAACGCCAGGGGCGTGGGGTTCCGGTTCCGGTACAGGGCGTACTCATCCCAGCGGCAGCTCGTCGTCGTCATCGCTCGGCAGGGGCCGCTGCAGGTACCAGGTGACTGCGCTGGAAAGTGCGGTCACCGACCAGAACATGAAGAATCCTGCCGTATAGCCCAGTTCACGGCTGATCGCCGTGCCCGGGAAGCTGATCGCCTGCAACCGCAGCGGGTCGACGAAGGCGAAGAACACCACGCTGGCCAGGCCGGCAGCGATGAAGCTGGGCCAGAGGATGGCGCCCCAGTGCTGGATCAGCTGCTGGCGGCGGCTGGGAGAGGGTCTGTTCATGCTGTCCCGGATCGGAATGAGGGCGGCGCGTATACTCCGCCGAGGCCGGCGCAGCATCCGCAGGGCATGCTTCCTGCAATCGTGGCAGCCTAGGTGCAGCGGACTGCGCCGACATTGATCTGGATCAACGGCGGTGCCGGCCGGCTGCGGCACACTGCCGGCACGCTTTGGGTACCCCCGATGAACGCAATACCGCCACCTGTCCTGCCCGTCGCCTCGCCCGGGCTGTGCACCGAGCAGGAAGTGACCCGCCTGGTCCACGACTTCTATGCGCGCGTGCGCGAGGAAGAGCGGTTGGGGCCGGTGTTCCAGGCGCATGTCCACGACTGGCCGGAACATCTGGCGCAGCTGGTCGATTTCTGGTCGGCGATGCTGCGCGGCACGCGCCGCTTCAAGGGCTCGCCGATGTCCAAGCACATGGCCATCGAGCTGGACAAGGACTTGTTCGATCGCTGGCTGGTGCTGTTCCGGATCACCACCGCCGAGTGCGGCAACCCGCTGATGCAGGAGCTGGCCAACGACGTCGCCGCGCGCATCGGTGACACCTTCTGGAAGCGCTACCAGATGCTGCGCTGGCCGCAGGTGGGCCTGCCGGTGCTGGGAATCCCCACCCGCGATTGATCTGGGTCAAGGCGGTCATGGCCGTCCGGCGCGATGCTGGCGTCATGGACACGTTCTCTCCCGCCGCCGGTGGCCTGGCCTGGACCTTCGACCCCGACCTGCTGCGCCGGCATGACCGGCCGGGGCCGCGCTACACCTCGTATCCGACCGCGCCGCACTTCCACGATGGCTTCGACGCGCCGGCGCTGCGTCAGGCGATCGCCGACAGCAACCAGCTGGCGCGCGCGCTGTCGCTGTACGTGCATGTGCCGTTCTGCTCCAGCCCCTGCTTCTACTGCGGCTGCAACCGGGTGATCACCCGCGACCGCGGTCGGGGCCACAGCTACGTCGCGCGCGTGCTGGCCGAGGCCGACCTGCTGGCGCCGCAGTTCGAGGACGGCCGTGAGGTCATCCAGCTGCATCTGGGCGGTGGTACGCCGAACTTCCTCGAGGCCGAGGCGATGACCACGCTGGTGGAGGGGCTGCGCCGGCGCTTCGATTTCAGCGATTCGCCGCAGCGCGATTTCTCGATCGAACTCGATCCGCGCTTCATCGATACCCGCGATGTCGCCATGCTGGCGCGGCTGGGCTTCAACCGGGCCAGCCTGGGCGTGCAGGATTTCGATCCGCATGTGCAGGAATCGATCAACCGCATACAGGGCGTGCAGCAGACGCTGGACATCCTGCATGCCTGCCGCGACAGCGGCATGCGCTCTGTCAACGTCGACCTGATCTATGGGCTGCCTGGACAGAGCCTGCAGGGATTCGGCCGCACCCTGGAACGAGTGCTGGCATTGCGACCGGATCGCCTGGCGGTGTATGGCTACGCACACCTGCCACACCTGTTCCGCGCGCAGAAGCAGATCGACGAGCGCCGGTTGCCTTCACCGGAAGACAAGCTGGCGCTGCTGGGCCTGGCGGTGGAGAAGCTTTCTGCTGCGGGTTACCAGTACATCGGCATGGATCACTTCGCGCTGCCGGAAGAGGACCTGTCGCGCGCGCAGCGTGCCGGCCAGCTGCATCGCAACTTCATGGGCTATACCACCCACGCCGATACCGACCTGCTCGGCCTGGGCGTGAGTGCGATCAGTCATATCGGTGCCACCTACAGCCAGAATCCGCGTGACCTGCCGTCGTGGGAGGACGCGGTGGACCAGGGCCAGCTGCCGGTCTGGCGCGGCGTGGCACTGAGCGCCGACGACCAGCTGCGCGCTGAACTCATCCAGCAGCTGATGTGCCAGGGCGAGGTGGACGGTGCCGTGCTGGGCCAGCGCCATGGCGTCGATTTCGAGCAGTACTTCGCCGAGGACCTGCGTTCGCTGCAGCGGTTGCAGGAAGACGGCCTGGCCGAATACCGCGACGGTGTAGTGCGCGCCAGCGAGCCGGGTCGGCCGCTGCTGCGGCTGCTGGCGATGTGTTTCGACCCCTACCTGCGCGCGGCGCATGAACAGCCGCGTTACTCGCGTGCAATCTAAGGTGTACTCGCGCAGCGCGGTTGGTGCCCGGAGCCGGAATCGAACCGGCATGGGGTTGCCCCCGGCGGATTTTAAGTCCGATGCGTCTACCAGTTTCGCCATCCGGGCCTGCAGCGCGGCGCCGATTGTAGCCCAGCTGCAGAATCGCAGCCGGATTGCCGTGGAGCGGCAGCGTGTTTAACTGTCGCTCCCATTCATGTCATAGTCCCAACCATCGTTCCCAGGGGGGGAGCCGCACGATGTCGCTGCACGCGATTGCCTATGCCAGTGAGGCCCGCGCCGATCTGCAGACAACCGATCTTGACCGCCTGCTGGCCGATGCCACGGCATTCAACCGTGTAGCCGGTGTCACCGGTGTGCTGATGTTCGATGGCAGCCGTTTCCTGCAGTACCTGGAAGGCCCGGAGGACGGTATCGATTCGGTGTACCAGCGCATCGTCAATGCGCGCAGCCACGGCCAGCTGAAGGTGCTGTGCCGCGCGCCGGTGGCGCAGCGGGCGTTTCCGCGCTGGTCGATGGGAACCCGGCGCATTGATGCGGAGCTGCTGGCACAGATCGTTGAATCGGCGTGGCCGGGCTTCCTGCTTGGCAGCGGTGGCTTCGAGCGCCTGCGGCAGGCCTGGACCGGCGCCGATGGCGAACTGGAACCGGCCGCGGTCGCACTGGGCTCCTGATCCCATCTTGGCGGGCAGGCGCCCGGGCCGTTACGCTGTCGCCTTTCTGGCGTGGAATTACACGGAGTGGTGCAGCGAATGAGCAGGTCGGCCGAATCCATGGCGGCATGCATGCCGTTGCGCGGGACATGCCAGTGAGCGCGTCCCTTGCGGCAGCGGAGACCCCGCGTTTTGCGGTGATCGGCCTGGGCTACGTCGGCCTGCCGTTGGCGGTGGCCTTCGGTCGGCACTGGCCGACGCTGGGCTTCGACATCGATGCCGATCGCATCGCCGAGCTGCGCGATGGCCAGGACCATACGCTGGAGGTGGAGGCCGACGAGCTGGCCAGTGCTCGGCAGCTGCAGTACGGCAGCGATCCGGCCTTGCTTGATGCATGCAACGTCTACATCGTCACCGTGCCGACGCCGATCGATGCCTATGAGCAGCCCGATCTGGAGCCGTTGCGTTCGGCGACGCGGCTGATCGCCAGCCATCTGCGCGCGGGTGACCTGGTGATCTACGAATCCACGGTGTACCCCGGCACCACTGAAGAAGTCTGCGTGCCGCTGCTGGAAGAAGGCTCGGGCCTGCGCTTCAACGAAGACTTCTACTGCGGCTACAGCCCGGAGCGGGTCAGTCCCGGTGACCGCCAGCGGCGCCTGGCCGACATCCGCAAGATCACCTCGGGGTCGACAGCGGAAGTGGCTGCGGTGATCGATGGCCTGTACCAGCGCATCATTGCCGCCGGCACGTTCCCCGCGCCATCGATGCGCGTGGCCGAGGCGGCCAAGGTGGTCGAGAACATCCAGCGCGATGTGAACATCGCGCTGGTCAATGAGTTGGCGCTGATCTTCGACAGGCTGGGCATCGATACCCAGGATGTGCTCGATGCCGCCGGCAGCAAGTGGAACTTCCTGCCATTCCGGCCGGGCCTGGTCGGCGGCCATTGCATCGGCGTGGACCCGTATTACCTGCTGCACAAGTCCGAGAGCGTGGGCTACCACCCGGACCTGATCCACACCGCGCGGCAGGTCAACAACCGCGTCGGTGAGCATGTGGCGTCGCGGGTGCTGGCGATGCTGGCCGAACGCGGCCGCGAACCAGTGCAGTCGCGCATCCTGGTGCTCGGTGTGACCTTCAAGGAGGATTGCCCGGACCTGCGCAACAGCCGCGCGCTGGAGCTGGCGCAGCGCCTGCGTGATGCCGGCGCTCAGGTCGAGGTCAGTGATCCCTGGGTCGGCCCGGCGGCATTGGCCGATGAGGGCGTGCAGTGGCTGGCCGAACCCGTGGCAGGGGTCTATGACGCGGTGGTGCTGGCGGTTGCCCATGCCCGCTTCAAGGCGATGGACGAGGCGGGTATCCGGTCGCTGCTGGCGCCGGGCGGCCTGGTCTACGACGTCAAATCGGCCTGGCCACGCAACGTGGTTGACGATCGCCTGTAAACCCGGGCGGCGGGCAGCACGGTAGACTCGCAGGCAGTTGCAACCAAGGAACGCCATGCACCGGTATATCGTCTACCTGCTCGCCATCCTGATGTTCCCCATCTGCCTGTGGTTGGCCACGATCTGGCCGGCCTGGTACTGGGGCGTCGGCCTGACCGCCGCGATGGTGGCTCTGGGGACCTGGGACCTGCTGCAGAAGCGCAGCACGCTGCGCCGCAACTATCCGGTGATGGCGCACTTCCGCTACGGCCTGGAATCGATCGGTCCGGAAATCCGCCAGTACTTCGTGCAGAGCGACCTGGAGGACGTGCCGTTCTCGCGCCAGCAGCGTGCACTGATCTACCAGCGGGCCAAGAACGAGATGGACACGGTGCCGTTCGGCACCCTGCGCAGCACCTACGCGGTGGATTACGAGTGGATCAACCACTCGCTGGCGCCGACCGCCATCGCCAAGCACGATTTCCGCGTGCTGATCGGCGCCAACTGTGCCAAGCCGTATTCGGCGAGTGTGTTCAATATCTCGGCGATGAGCTTCGGTTCACTGTCGGCCAATGCGATCCGCGCGCTGAACGAAGGCGCGCGCCAGGGGGGCTTCTACCACGACACCGGCGAAGGTTCGATTTCACCGTATCACCGTGAGATGGGCGGCGATCTGGTCTGGGAGATCGGCTCGGGCTACTTCGGTTGCCGTGACGAAAAGGGCGGTTTCAGTGAAGAGCGCTTCGTCGCCAACGCCACCCATGACCAGGTCAAGATGATCGAGATCAAGCTGTCGCAGGGCGCCAAGCCCGGTCATGGCGGCGTGCTGCCGGCGCCGAAGGTGACCGCCGAGATCTCGGTGACCCGTGGCGTGCCGATGGGCGTGGACTGCGTATCGCCGTCGCGTCACTCGGCGTTCTCGACGCCGATCGAACTGCTGCAGTTCGTCGCCCGCCTGCGCGAACTGTCCGGCGGCAAGCCGGTCGGTTTCAAGCTGGCCATTGGCCACCCGTGGGAGTGGTTCGGCATTGCCAAGGCAATGCAGGAAACCGGCCTGCTGCCGGACTTCATCGTGGTCGACGGTGCCGAGGGCGGTACTGGCGCAGCACCGGCGGAATTCGTCGACCATGTCGGCGTGCCGATGCACGAGGCGCTGCTGCTGGTGCACAACACTCTGGTCGGCCTGGATCTTCGCGAGCGCATCCGTATCGGCGCGGCGGGCAAGATCACCAGCGCATTCGACATCGCGCGCACCATCGCGCTCGGCGCCGACTGGTGCAATGCCGGCCGTGGCTTCATGTTCGCGCTGGGCTGCATCCAGTCGTTGAGCTGCCACACCGACAAGTGCCCGACCGGCATCGCCACCCAGGACCCGGCACGCTGGAAGCACCTGGATGCACCGGACAAGGCCACCCGCGTGTACAGCTACCACGAGCACACGCTGCACGCCCTGAAGGAGCTGTTGTGTGCGGCCGGCCTGAACGATCCGGCCGAACTGGGGCCGGAGCACATCCTGCGTCGTGTTTCGCCTGTCGAGATCCGCTCGCTGGCGTCGCTGTACCGCTACCTGGAACCGGGCGAGCTGCTGCACAAGGTGCCGGATCATGCGGTGTTCCATGCATTCTGGGCCGATGCACGCAGCGATTCGTTCCAGCCGCCGCCGAAGATCCAGGCGCTGCGCGCCAGCAAGTCGCGATAATGTGTTGCTGTAGAGCCGAGCCCATGCTCGGCTGCTTCTCTCATCGCAATATTGGAACGAAGAACAGCCGAGCCGAGCATGGGCTCGGCCCTACAGGGGGATGTCATGCAGTTCAGGACCGGCACCATCGACGATGTCGCCATGCTGTGGGCACTGCGCACGCGTTGCGTTCGCGAGACGTGCAGCAGCCATTATCCGGCGGAGGTGATCGATCCGTGGTCTGCTTCGCCGCCGCCGTCGCAGTACGCACGGCTGCTGGGGCAGGGAGGCTGCGTGGTGGCCGAGGACGGGCAGGGTGTCCTGCTCGGGTTCGGCGTGTTTGATACCGACGCCAATGAAGTCGATGCGCTGTTCGTCGATCCGGATCGTGGCGGCACGGGCATCGGCCAGGCGTTGATGCAGCGTCTGCTGGCGATGGCCGATCGTGAGCGCGAGGTGGTGCTGTCAGCCTCGCTCAATGCGGTGCCGTTCTACCAACGGCAGGGATTCATTGCCGTGCGGGAGGAAGCCTACCCGCATCCCAGCGGCGTGGCGCTGGCTTCGGTGAGCATGCGCAGGCCGTGGTGAGCGCCCGGGGATTGGAGAGTCGAGCCATGCTCGACTGCTTCATCGTCTGAATCAAAGGCAGTCGAGGATGGCTAGACTCCACAATGCGGGCGTCACCGCCCAGCCAGCCACCCGATCACGCCCTCAGCGGCGCGCAGGCCACTGGCATAGCACGCCGTCAGCAGGTAGCCCCCCGTGGGGGCCTCCCAGTCCAGCATCTCGCCGGCACAGAACACGCCGGGTACTGCCCGCAGCATCAGGCCATCATCCAGCGCATCCAGGCGCACGCCGCCGGCAGTGCTGATCACCTCGGCCATCGGCCGTGGACGCAGAAGGCGCAACGGCAGGCGCTTGAGCGTGGTAGCCACGGCAGGCAGGTCGTGGCCCGCATCCTTGCCAAGGATCTCGAACACCAGGGTGGCCTTCACCGCATCCAGTCCGGCCTGACGGCGCAGATGCTCACCAAAACTGCGACCCTTGCGCGGCCGCGAAAGATCGGCCAGCAGGCTTGCTTCATCGCGTCCCGGCACCAGGTCCAGCCACAG
Source organism: Stenotrophomonas sp. CASM114 (assembly GCF_049384325.1). Taxonomy (NCBI): domain Bacteria; kingdom Pseudomonadati; phylum Pseudomonadota; class Gammaproteobacteria; order Lysobacterales; family Lysobacteraceae; genus Stenotrophomonas; species Stenotrophomonas sp. CASM114. Next base: position 58,443 of record NZ_JBMRGJ010000006.1, read on the forward strand.
CATGGCATGGCCATCACGGTTGATGGTCTCGCGCAGGTCTGCGGCCAGCGCGTAGATCAGGCTGCCTTCGATGCCGTACTCGCTGGATACGCATTCGCCCTGCAGCGACTGCGGTTGTCCGGCCAGGTCGAGCCAGTGCGCGACCACCGGCTTCAACGGTGCGCCTGCATTGCGCTGGGCGAAGAACGGCGTCCAGTCGATGTCGAAGCCGCAGTTGGCCGATTGCAGCGGCGCAATGTCCACGCCTCGTGCCTGCAAGGGGGCGACCCAGGCGCCATCACTGCCCAGCTGCGGCCAGCTGCCGCCACCCATCGCCAACACGGTGGCATCGGCGTGGACATCGATCTCGCCGGCTTCGGTGGCGAAGCGCAGCGCGCCGTGGTTGCCCCAGCCGATCCAGCGGTGGTTGGCATGCAGGCGCACGCCCTGTTCCTTCAGTCGGCGCACCCAGCCGCGCAGCAACGGCGCAGCCTTGCGGTCGACCGGGAACACGCGGCCGGAGCTGCCGACATAGGTCTCCACGCCAAAGCCGGCAGCCCAGTCGCGCAGCGCCTGCGCGTCGAAGCCATCCAGCCAGCGACCCACGGCCGTGGATTGCTCGCGGTAGCGGCTGTCGAACAGCGGCCGCGGATCGGAATGGGTGAGGTTGAGACCGCCCTTGCCGGCGATCAGGAACTTGCGGCCGGGTGAGCCCTTGGCCTCGTACAGGTCCACGTCCAGCCCCGCGGCGCGCAGGCGCTCGGCGGCGAACAGGCCGGCCGGGCCACCGCCGATGACGGCGACCCGAGGGGGCAATGCGGTATTACGGCTTGACATCGAGCAGCTCGACATCGAACACCAGCGACGAACCGGCCGGAATCGGCCCGACCCGGCGGTCGCCGTAGCCGTAATCCGGCGGGATCATCAGCGTGCGCTTGCCGCCGACCTTCATGCCGGCCACGCCCTCATCCCAGCCGCGGATGACCTGGCCGGCGCCGAGCGCGAAGGTGAACGGCTGGCCGTGCTTGAAGGAGCTGTCGAAGGTCTTGCCGTGCTTGGTTTCGGTGCGGTTGTCGTAGATCCAGCCGGTGTAGTGCACGGTGACCTTGCTGCCGGGAACGGCTTCGGTGCCGGTGCCAGCTACGGTATCAATGCGCTCGAAGGTGGTCAGGGTGCCGCCCGGCGGCGGACCGGAGGGCTCGCTCGAGCAGCCAGCGGCGGCGAGGGACAGCAGCAGGGGAAGCAGCAGGCGGCGCATCGGGCGTCTCCAGAAGGGCGCAGGGCGAGGGCGGCAAGGGTAGCGCATCGGCGCCGGGTATCATGGCGGCATGGCAAAACTCCTGCTCAATCTGCGCAATGTCGGCGACGACGAATATGCCGATGTCTGCACGCTGCTCGACCAGCACGGCATCGCCTGGTACCGCACCGAACCCAGCCCCTGGGGCATTTCCAACGGTGGCCTGTGGCTGCGCGAGGACGCCGATCATCCGCGCGCGAAGGCGCTGATGGCCGGGTACCAGGCGGCGCGCGGTGTGCGCGTGCGGGCCGAGCGTGAGCAGGCGTTGCGGGATGGCACGGCGGAGACCTTTGGCAGCCTGTTCCGGCGGCGGCCGGTGTTCGTGGTGCTGGTGCTGCTGGGCATGGCCGCTGCGGCGGCGCTGGTGCTGCTGCCGTTCATGCTGTTGCGGGGGTAAGGGGCTTCTGGCCGGGTTGCACCCGGCACCCGCCGATGCAACGGCAACGGCAACGTCAAAAGCCGGGCTTCAGTGGGAGGGTGGGGCGGTGTGGGCAGGCGGGGGACGGCAAAAGCTGCTCCTGCGTGCCTCGTAGAGCGCCATCCATGGCGCTCTGCGCCCCCGCCTGCCCACACCGCCCCACCCCTGACAGGTTCCGGGTGGCTGCCGGGGTCGGATCCCTCTGCTGCGCAGAGGGCTCTGACCCCTGAATCTGTCTGTGCGGGCGGGAGGCGCTAAAATGGCAGGATGATCGCCAACACCGCTGCCTACCATTTCGCCGTCATCGACGCCCCCCAGGCCCTGTGCGACCAGCTGCTGGCGCGTGCCCAGACGGCCGGGTTGCGGGGCACGATCCTGGTGGCGGGCGAGGGACTGAACCTGTTCCTGGCCGGTGAGCCGGAGGCGGTCGAGGATTTCTACGCCGCGCTGCATGCCGATGCGCGTTTTGCCGGGATGCGGGTCAAGACCAGCCTGAGCGAGCACCAGCCGTTCGCGCGGCTGAAGGCCAAGGTGAAGGACGAGATCATCAGCTTCCGCCGCGATGACGGCCAGCCGCTGGACTATCCGCGTGCACCGGCGGTCGATCCGGCCACCGTGCAGCGCTGGCTGCGGCAGGGCCACGATGACGCCGGCAAGCCGGTGGTGATGCTCGATACCCGCAACCTGCAGGAAGTGGAGTACGGCACGTTCAAGGATGCGCTGGTACTGCCCATCCACAAGTTCACCGACCTGCCCGAGGCGTTGGCGCCGCATCGCGAGGCACTGAAGGACAGCACCGTGGTCAGTTTCTGCACCGGCGGCATCCGCTGCGAGAAGGCCGCACTGTGGATGGCCAACGATGGCATGGACAACGTGCTGCAGCTCGATGGCGGCATCCTCGGCTACTTCGAGGAGGTCGGCGGCGAAGGTTATGAAGGCCGCTGTTTCGTGTTCGACGAGCGCGTGGCGCTGGATGCCGAACTGAAGCCGATGGTCGACCAGCCGCTGCCGGAGCCGCGCCCCAGCGCGTTCTGACACGCTTCGGTAGAGCCGGCCGCTGGCCGGCTGCCAGGGCACTTTGCCTGCCGGCCAGCGGCCGGCACTACCAATCGCGCTTGGCGCCGCGGATCAGGGCACCCCGGATCGGCCGGGTCAGCGCTGAACCGGCTCCGCGGGAATCAGCATCCCGCCACCGTCACTGGCCGCTGCGCCTGGCCGACCCCATGCAGGGGAGATCCTGAGACGGAAAACCGCTGATGATCCCGTTGTCGATCCTTGACCTGGCCCCGGTCTGCGAGGGCAGTGACACCACCGCCGCCTTCGCCAACATGCTGGAACTGGCCCAGCACGCCGATGCACTGGGCTACCGCCGTTACTGGCTGGCCGAACACCACAACATGCCCGGCATCGCCAGCGCGGCCACGGCCGTGCTGATCGGCCACGTCGCGGGCGGCACCCGGCGTATCCGCGTCGGTGCCGGCGGCATCATGCTGCCCAACCATGCGCCGCTGCAGGTGGCCGAGCAGTTCGGCACGCTGGCTTCGCTGTATCCGGACCGCATCGATCTCGGCCTCGGTCGTGCGCCGGGCACCGATCAGCCCACCGCGCGTGCACTGCGCCGCTACTTCGACAGCGCCGACCAGTTCCCGCAGGACGTGCGCGAGCTGCTGCACTACTTCGAGCCGGTACAGCCCGGACAGGCGGTGCAGGCGGTTCCGGGCGGTGGCCTGCGGGTGCCGACCTGGATCCTTGGGTCCAGTCTGTTCGGCGCGCGCATGGCCGCCGCGATGGGCCTGCCCTATGCGTTTGCCTCGCACTTTGCGCCCGATGCCATGGACGAGGCGCTGGCGGTGTACCGCCGAGAGTTCCGTCCCTCGGCCACGTTGAAGCAGCCGCACGCGATGCTGGCCCTGAATGTCGTCGCCAGTGACAGCGAGGCCGAATCGCGCCGCCTGTTCACCAGCCAGCAGCAGAGTTTCGTCAACCTGCGCCGCGGCCGGCCGGGCAAGATTCCGGCGCCGATCGACGACATCGAAGCCTTCTGGGAGCCGCACGAAAAGCTCGGCGTGGAGCGGGCCCTGGCCTGCACCGTGCTCGGCGATCCGCAGCAGGTGGCCGATGGCATCGCCGCGTTCGTTGAGCGCCACTCGCCGGACGAGCTGATGCTCACCGCCAACCTGCATGACCACCGTGCGCGCCTGCGTTCGTTCGAACTGGCGATGCAGGCCTGGCATGCCCGCCACGCGGGCTGAACAATGGCGTCACGGCCCGTTGCAGCCGCGACGGGTCTGATGGGGGCTCTACCCATTGGAGCCTCCCATGGCGGATACCCGCGCCGAACACATCGCCCAGCTGGCCGAACTGATCAAGGACGTGGAGGTGGCGATGTTCACCACCACCGGCGTCGACGGACGACTCTACAGCCGGCCGCTGGCCACCCAGCAGGTCACCTTCGACGGTGACCTGTGGTTCGTCATCACCGCCGACAGCCCGAAGGTTGCCGAGATCGCGCTTGATCCGCACGTCAACGTGGCCTATGCCTCGCCATCGAAGAACACCTACGTATCGGTGGCAGGGCGCGCGCGCATCGTTGACGACCGCGCGAAGATCGAGGAACTGTGGTCGCCGGCGATGAAACTGTTTTTCCCGGGCGGCAAGGACGACCCGAACCTGCGCCTGATCCACGTGCGGGCCGACTCGGCCGAGTATTGGGATGGTCCGGGTACGCTGCTGGGCAAGGCGTTGAATTTCGTGCTGTCGGCGGTGCAGGACGAGCCGGCGCAGTTGGCCGACAATGGCTTCATCGATCTTCGGTGAGGATCGATGTCCGGTATTGGTAGTGCCGGGCGCTGGCCGGCAGACCTGGAAACGTGGCAACCGGCCAGCGGCCGGCTCTACCGGGTTCCGGCTCAGAACCAGCGCTGGAACAGGTCCACCGTGTAACCCACCAGCTGCCCCGAACTGAAGCCGAAGAACGCGATCGCCGCCAACGCGGCGATCCAGTTGAACAGCATCAGCGCGCCATCGCGTTCCAGCAGCGCCAGCGAGAACAGCAGCAGCTGGAAGCCGAACAGGAAATTGGTGAAGGGAATCGGCAACGACAGCAGCAGGCCCAGCAGCACCAGCAGCAGGCCGCTGAAGGCGTGGGCGGGGAGGGGTGTCAACAGCTGCGGCAGGCGTGGCCTCAGCATCCTGTCCAGGCGCCGCAGTGGGCGGTCGATGCGGTCCAGGAAACGGTGCATGGTGCCGCGCTTGGGTCCGCGGCGGGCAATGAAGCCGGGCAGCCACGGCCGGCGCAGGCAGAACAGCATCTGCAGGCCGATCAGGATCACCAGCGGGCCGCTGACCGCGCCACCCATGCCCGGGATCGGGATGAACGAGGGCAGGATCGCCACGAACAGGAACACGCCGAACGCGCTCTGCTGCAGGTTGCTCAGGATCTGGCGGAGCGGCATGTGCTCGGCCGGGTCGCCGGAAGCGAACATCTCCAGCAGGGTGCGGATGCCCTCGTTGCGGTAGGCCGGGCGCTCGGCGCCTGGACCCTGGCCGGCCTCAGGCGGTGAGCTCATCGGCCTGCTCGTCGGACAGCGTGCGCAGCAGCAGCTTGTCCACCCGCGCACCGTCCAGGTCGACCACTTCGAAGCGCCAGCCGGCCCAGTCGAAGTACTCGCCTGCGTGCGGGATGCGGCCGAAGTAGTGGATGCACATGCCGGCCAGGGTGTAGTAATCACCGTCCTCGGCATCGGGCAGCTCGTTGCTGCCGATCAGTTCGCGCAGGTCTTCGATCGGCAGCGAGCCATCCACCAGCAGCGAACCGTCCTCGCGGGTCACCACCAGCGCGTCTTCATCGGCATTCTCCACCGCCTGCAGGCGGCCGACCACGGCGCCCATCAGGTCGCTGATGGTCACCAGGCCCTGGATCTCGCCGTACTCGTCCACCACCAGCGCCATCGACTGCTGTTCCTCGCGGAAGATCTCCAGCAGCTTCATCGCGTGGGTCGATTCGGACACGTAAAGCGGTTCGCGCAGGGTCTGGAACAGCGCGTTGTCGCCGCGCGCCATGCGCGTGGCCAGCGATTTCAGTTCAAGTACGCCGACCACGTCCATGTCGTTGTCGCGGTACACCGGGTACCGCGAGAACTCGTGCTCGGCCATGATTTCCAGGTTGCGCTCCAGCCCGGCCTGGGTGTCCAGCCAGGCAATGCGGTTGCGCGGGGTCATCAGGCTGTCGGCGGTGCGGTCGCCCAGGCGCATGACGCGGTTCATCATGTCACGCTCGTGGGCGTCGATCACACCGGCTTCGTGGCTCTCGGCCACCAGCATGCGGATCTCTTCTTCAGTCACCGAGGCGACTTCATCCTTGCCCAGGCCGAACAGGCGCAGCACCAGCTGGGTGGTCTTGGACAGCAGCCAGACGAAGGGCAGGGCCAGCTTGGCCAGCCAGCTCATCGGCATCGCGACCAGGCCGGCAATGGCCTCCGAGCGGGTCAGCGCCAGGCGCTTGGGCACCAGTTCGCCGAAGATCAGCGTGATGAAGGTGATCAGGCTGACGGCCAGCGCGGTACCGATGTTGCCCGCGTACGCAAACCCCGGCATCAGCCCCTGGATCCAGCCGGCGAAGGCCTCGCCCAGCGCCTCACCGCCGAGGTAGCCGGTCAGCACGCCGATCACGGTGATGCCGATCTGCACGGTGGACAGGAAGCTCTCCGGCTTCTCGGACAGCTCCAGCGCCTTGGCCGCGCGCTTGGAGGTGGCAGCCATCTGCTTCAGGCGGCTCTTGCGCGAGGTCATGACCGACATCTCGGACATGGCGAAGAAGCCGTTCAGCAGAACAAGCGCGAAGACAATCAGGATCATTTCAAACACGGGCGTCGTCCCCGGTTGGTGGCAGGGAGGGCGGGTGCTGGCGATGGCGGCAGGCGCTCAGGAACGGGGTCCGGCGCGGCGCAGGGGGATAAGGGTCGTCGTCCATAAGGTGCGCCCGAAGGCGCGCTGGCATCTTAGCAAAGGGGCATGGCAGGGTGGCAACCGCCTGTTCAGGTTGGGGGTTCCAAGGCCTCGAAAGGGGGCGGGGATACCCGTGATGGTCATCTAGCCGTCATAATTCCATCTGGTGCCGTCCTTCCCGCGACGGCTGACAGGTTTCTCAATGTTCTCTCTGCAGACCATTTTCGGTTCCGGCAAACAGTTCTACACCCTGCTCGATGAGGCTGCCGTCGCGGCTTCCGACGCCGCCAAGGCGCTGCATTCCATGCTGCGCGAGGCCGACCGCCAGCCCGCGCTGGACGCCTTCAAGCTGGCCCGCCTGCGCGAACGCGCGGCCTCGGACAAGATCAGCCAGGCGCTGGTGGACAGCTTCATGACCCCGATCGAGCGCGAAGACATCGAAGCGCTGGGCTCGGCGCTGTACAAGATTCCCAAGCAGATCGAGAAGTTCGCCGACCGCTATTCGCTGGCCACGACGCACCTGGAGCACATCGACTTCGCGCCGCGCGCGGCGATGCTCGAACAGGCCGCCGGCGTGGTGGTGGAGATGGTGGCCGATCTGCGCCACATGAACCTGGACCGGATGACCGCGCTCAACGAGAAGCTGCGCTCGCTGGAGAACGAGGCCGACCGCCTGATGCTCGAGCTGTACCGCGACATCTATTCGGGCCGCCTGGACAACCTGCAGATGTTCCTGCTGAAGGAATTCTTCGAGATCCTGGAAAAGGCCATCGACCGCTGCCGCGAGGCTGGCGTGGTGGCGTACCAGATCGTGTTGAAGAACAGCTGACGGACGCCGCCGCATGTTGACCCTTGTCCTGGTGGTGATCCTGGCCGCGCTCGTCTTCGAGTTCATCAACGGCTTCCACGACACTGCCAACTCCATTGCCACCGTGGTGGCGACCAAGGTGCTCTCGCCCGGCTGGGCGGTGATGCTGGCCGCCTTCATGAACCTCATCGGTGCACTGACCGGTACCGCGGTGGCGCTGACCATCGCCTCGGGCCTGCTCAACACCAACGTGGTCGAGGTCACCCCGCAGGTGATCCTGTGCGCCCTGCTGGGCGGCATCATCTGGAACCTGATCACCTGGTGGAAGGGCCTGCCGTCCTCGTCCTCGCACGCCCTGATCGGTGGCCTCTGCGGCGCCGGCCTGGCCGCCGCCCACAACAACTGGGACGCGCTGATCTGGTCCGAGCGCCTGGGCAGCTGGGCGCAGAACAAGGGCCTGCTGTGGAAGGTGTTCGTGCCGATGATCACCTCGCCGATCGCCGGTTTCCTGCTCGGCATCGTGGTGATGGTGCTGCTGTGGGCGCTGATCGCCGGCCTGGCCAAGATCGGTGGTGCCATCGGCCGCCTGGCCCGTCCGCGCATCGTCAACGCCTTCTTCGGCAAGGCGCAGATCGCCTCGGCGGCCTACATGGGCTTCGCCCACGGCCACAACGACGCGCAGAAGACCATGGGCATCATCGCCATGACCCTGATCGGTGCCGAAGCCACCGGCGCATTGAACGACCTGCCGTCCTGGCTGGCCTTCATGCACCCGGACGCGCATGCCGGTGACGGCATCGCGATGTGGATCGTGCTGACCTGCGCGGTGGTGATGGCGGCCGGTACCGCTTCGGGCGGCTGGAAGATCATCAAGACCCTGGGCCACAAGATGGTCAAGCTGCACCCGATCCACGGCTTCGCCGCGGAGACCAGCTCGGCCACCATCCTGACCCTGGCGGCCCACTTCGGCATGCCGGTCTCGACCACGCACAGCATCTCCACCGCGATCATGGGCGTCGGCTTCGCCAAGAACCCGCGCTCGCTGAAGTTCGGCGTGATCGAGCGCATCGTCTGGGCCTGGATCCTGACCATCCCGGCGGCAGGCGGCTGCGCGTACCTGATCCTGAAGCTGTTCGAGCTGTTCGGCTGGACCTGATCGCCACGCCAAGGCTGCAAACGAAAAAGCCCGCCATATCAGGCGGGCTTTTTCATGGGCAAGAATTTTTCCGCACCCACCGTGTCGACCAAGGTCGACACCTACCAGAGCAGAACCAGGGTCAGGGCCCGTTGCCAAGCAACGGGATCCGCCCCCGTGCCGACCAACGGTCGGCACCCACCAACAGCCCTCAGGAAGCCAGCTTTTGCAGTTGCCGTTGCCGTGGCTGTCAGCGGGTGCCGGGCCGCAGGCCCGGCCAAACCCCTCAATTACGCTGGAACAACGCCTGTACATCCTTGCGGAACGCCGCCTGGCTGTCCGCCCGGCTGTAGAACATGTGCCCGCCCGGATAACTGCGCACCTGCACCCGGTCCGGATTGCTGCCCATCGTCGGCATCTGGTCCACGGTCAGGATCGAGCCCATGAACGGGCACGACAGGTCATTCCAGCCATGCACGATCAGCACCTGCAGATGCGGGTCGATCGCCACCGCCTGGCGCAGCTGGGTCACCGCACCCTGGCGCAGTTCGCCATTGCGGTCCCACAGCCGGTTCACGTCGTAGTTCAGCGCCTGGTAGCGCGCATCTACTTTCCAGCCGACCACGCGCGTCACGAAGTCGACCATCGCCGTGGTGGTCGGCGCGATGATGCTGTCCAGCAGTGGATCGTTGGCGCGCTGCTCCGGATCATTCGGGAACGGATCGAACGCGGTCACGTTGGAGTCGTAGCGGCTGCCCAGCGTGCCCTTGTCGCGGAACACTTCACGCAGGTAGGCCTGGGTCTCCAGGCGCCCGCCAGCGCGGCGCACGAACTGCGGGTCCAGTCCGGTCAGCGCGGTGACCCGGCGCAGCATGGCCTCCGTAGCCTGCGGATCGCTGCGGCCCTTCATCAACGCGGTGGCGTAATCGCCACGGGTGTACTCCACCACCTCGCGCATCGCCGCATCGGTCAGCTTGCCCTGGCGCTCCAAGTGCGCCGCGGCGATCGACGGCAGCGTCTGCATCCACGCCATCGGCGAGACATCGGCGTTGTCTTCCAGGGTCGGGCTCAGGTAGGGCGAGACCAGCACCAGTCCGTTCATCGCCACGCCCAGCCGGGTCTGCAGGAAGTGGGTGATGCGCGGGCCGCGGTAGCCACCGTAGCTCTCGCCGGTCAGGTACTTGCGCGAGGCCATGCGCTGGTTGCGCAGCAGCCAGTCGTAGATCGAGCGCGACAGGTATTCGACGTCGGAACTGGGGTTGTAGAGCGCTTTCTTGGCTTCATCGTCGCCGATCCGCGCGCGGCTGAAGCCGGTACCGACCGGATCGATGAACACCAGATCGGTGAAGTCCAGCCAGGTGCCCGGGTTGTCGTGCAGGGTGGCCGGCGCCGATGCGCTGTCACCCTCGGAGCCGAAGGTCACCACCTTGGGCCCGATCGCGCCCATGTTGAGGTACACCGACGACGCACCGGGGCCGCCATTGAGCGCGAAGGTCACCGGCCGGTCCTTGCCCGGCATCGTGTAGGCAGTGAACACCACATCGGCGATCACCTTGCCCTTGGCATCGCGTACCGGCAGGGTGCCGACGGTGGCGGTGTAGTCCAGGGTGCGGCCGGCCAGGCGCATGCTCTGGCGGGCCGAGGCGTCGGCGGGCAGCGCAGGCGCTTCGGTCTTGTCGTCTTTCGGGTCGGGCTTGCCCTCGGCGTCGGGCGCGGCCAGCACGCTGGCAGGGGCGATGAGCAGGCCGACGCAGAGCGCGGCAGTGTGCAGCAGGGACTTCATGGCACCGGTTCGGCAGCGGAAGGGGGTTCCGATGCTAGGCCGGTGGCGGGCCATGCCGTATGTGTCCAAAGGCATGGCCGTGCGTTGAGCCCGCTACTGGCCAGATTGGGTCAAGCGGGGAGGGTGGCTGCGGCGGCGTCGTCGGCCAGCAGGCCGTAGACGGCCGAGTCGGCCAGCTGCCCCTGGATGCGCCAGCGCTGGCGCAGCACCCCCTCGCGGTGGAAGCCCAGGCGTTCCAGCACGTGCGCGGACGGCGCATTGCGCGGGTCGATCTCGGCTTCCACCCGATGCAGGTGCAGGGTGCGGAACAGGTAGGCCAGTACCTGTTGCAGGGCCTCGTGCATATAGCCCTGGCCCTGGCGATCGGGTGCCAGCAGGTAGCCGATCTCGGCGCGCGCCGCATCGCGGTCCACCGCGAATACCACGCAGATGCCCAGCAGCGGACCTTCCAGCGACTCGCGCACGGCCAGCTTCAGCTGGGTGCCGATGGCATGGGCGGCGAGGTCATCGTCGATCTGCTCGCGCGCTTCGGCCAGTCGCGTCCAGGCTGGATGGTTCCACCATCGCATGACATCCGGGTTGGACTGCAGCGTGAACAGCGCGGCGGCATCGTCACGACGGATCGGGCTCAGGACCAGCCGTGCACTGTGCAGCGGCAGGCCGGGGAACAGCAGCGAGTGGCTGGCCAATACGATGGTCCACACGGGTGGACGCGCATTATGGCGCTGCCGGGTTTGCCGATGGGGGCGGATGGGGTCGGAGCGCATGGGGTCGGATCCGTTTTCCTGACAGGAAACGGCTCTGACCCCACTGCCGCCAACCGGGTCAGAGCCCTTTGCCAGGCAAAGGGATCCGACCCCGTGCCGGGATCAGACCTCCAGCGAGGCCAGATCGCCCTTCGACTCCAGCCAGCCCTTGCGGTCGGACGCGCGCTTCTTGGCCAGCAGCATGTCCATCAGCGAACGGGTCTGCTCGCCATCGTCCACGGTCAGCTGCACCAGGCGGCGCGTATCCGGATGGATGGTCGACTCGCGCAGCTGGTTCGGGTTCATCTCGCCCAGGCCCTTGAAGCGGGTGACGTTGACTGCGCCCTTGATCTTCTCGCGCTCGATCTTGTCCAGCATCGAACGCTTCTCTTCCTCATCCAGGGCGTAGAACACCTGCTTGCCCACGTCGATGCGGAACAGCGGCGGCATTGCCACGAACACGTGGCCGGCATCGACCAGCGCCGGGAAATGCCTGAGGAACAGCGCGGTCAGCAGGGTGGCGATATGCAGGCCGTCGGAGTCCGCGTCGGCCAGGATCACCACCTTGCCGTAGCGCAGGCCGGTGATGTCGTCCTTGCCGGGGTCGCAGCCGATGGCCACGGCCAGGTTGTGCACTTCTTCGGAGGCCAGCACGCTGTTGGACGACACTTCCCAGGTGTTGAGGATCTTGCCGCGCAGCGGCAGGATCGCCTGGAAATCCTTGTCGCGCGCCTGCTTGGCGCTGCCGCCTGCCGAGTCACCTTCCACCAGGAACAGCTCGGTGCGCGACAGGTCCTGGCTGATGCAGTCGGCCAGCTTGCCGGGCAGGGCCGGGCCCTGCGTGACCTTCTTGCGGACGACCAGCTTCTCGGTCTTCAGGCGCGCACTGGCGCGCTCGATGGCGATCTGCGCGATCTTCTCGCCCAGCTCCACGTTCTGGTTCAGCAACAGGCTGAACGCATCGTGCGCGGCGCCCTCTACAAAGCCGGCGGCCTGGCGCGAGGACAGGCGTTCCTTGGTCTGGCCGCTGAACTGCGGGTCGGTCATCTTCAGCGACAGCACGAACGACACCCGGTCCCACACGTCTTCCGGGGCCAGCTTGACGCCGCGTGGCAGCAGGTTGCGGAAGTCGCAGAACTCGCGCAGCGCCTCGGTCAGGCCGGTACGCAGGCCGTTGACATGGGTGCCATGCTGGGCGGTCGGAATCAGGTTGACATAGCTTTCCTGGACCAGCTCACCTTCCGGCAGCCAGGCCACGGCCCAGTCCACCACCTCGGTGTCCTTCTTGAGGTTGCCGACGAACAGGTCGGCCGGCAGCGATTCGCGATCGCCCAGTTCCAGCTTCAGGTAGTCGCGCAGGCCGTCTTCGTAGTGCCAGGTATCGACTTCACCGGTGGCTTCGTCGGTCAGCTTGACGGTCAGGCCCGGGCACAGCACGGCCTTGGCGCGCAGCAGGTGCTTCAACGCGCGCACTGCGAACTTGGGCGTGTCGAAGTACTTCGGGTCCGGCCAGAAGCGCACGCGGGTACCGGTGTTCTTCTTGCCGACGGTGCCGACCACCTCCAGCGGCGTGGCGCGGTCGCCATTGCGGAAGGTGATGCGGTGTTCGGCACCTTCGCGCTTGATGTGCACCTCCACCAGGGTCGACAGCGCGTTGACCACGCTGACGCCGACGCCATGCAGGCCGCCGGAGAAGGTGTAGTTGTTGTTGCTGAACTTGCCGCCTGCATGCAGGCGGGTGAGGATCAGTTCGACGCCCGGGATCTTCTCTTCCGGATGGATGTCCACCGGCATGCCGCGGCCGTCATCGCTGACCTCCACGCTGCCGTCCTTGTACAGGGTGATCTCGATCGAGCGGGCATGGCCGGCGAGGGCCTCGTCCACCGAGTTGTCGATCACTTCCTGCGCCAGGTGGTTCGGGCGCGCGGTGTCGGTATACATGCCGGGACGGCGCTTGACCGGGTCAAGGCCGGACAGGACTTCAATATCGGCGGCGTTATAGCGGGCGTTCATCTATCTTCTAAAGCGCGGAGCGACGCGCAAGTGTGCGGTCTGGACGGCGATTTTGCACGCCTGCGGTTCAGCCTCGGCGCCGGGGAGGGGGTAAAATGGCAGCCGCTGGAATCTGAACGTCGGCGGCCCCATCGGGTCGAAACATCCAAGCCATACCGCGAGGAGGACCTCATGAAGAAGTTGCTGACCGTTGCAATCCTGGCCGCTGCCGCCGTTGCAGTGCCGCTGGTGGTGGCGCAGAACGCGGGCCAGCCGGCCCCGCAGCAGGGTGACCAGGCCGACAAGGCGCAGGCCGAGGCCGATGCCAAGGCCAAGCGTCGTGCTCAGGCCAATGCCGAAATGAAGGCGCAGGGCCAGCCGGCCCCGCAGAAGGAAGAAGAGGAAGAAGCGCGCAAGAAGCGCTGATCCCGCAACCTGCCAAGCGCCCTTGCGACAAGGGGTGCGCAACGGAACGCCCCGCTCAGCGGGGCGTTTCTTTTTAGGAACGTGGCGTCTGCCCCTTGGGTTGGCGGCCATCAATCTGTAAACTATGGCTTTCCGGGAGTAAGTGCGTGTCCACCCTTTGCGAATGGGCTGGAGCGGCCAAGCGTGGCTTCCAGCATGGCGGGTCGCAGGTGACGGTCGATTTGGCCGGCACGGCCGCCCCGACCTCGCACGATGGTCCCCGTCCGGCGCCTGCCGCCGCACGGATCCGCACCTCCCTCGCTGTCCCAGCGAACCGGAAAACCCCCTCCGAGCACCATGCCCGCCCTCCGGGTGCGCGTGGTGTTGCCGTTTTCCATTTCCAGACAGGATGCTTGCAGCCATGACTCCCTTGATTTTCGTAACCGGCGGCGTGGTGTCCTCGCTCGGCAAAGGCATTGCCGCCGCGTCGCTGGCCGCCATTCTCGAAGCCCGTGGCCTGAAGGTCACGATGATGAAGCTCGACCCGTACATCAACGTCGACCCGGGCACCATGAGCCCGTTCCAGCACGGTGAGGTGTATGTCACCGACGACGGCGCCGAGACCGACCTCGACCTGGGCCACTACGAGCGCTTCGTGCGCACCCGCCTGAGCCGCAAGAACTCGGTCACCACCGGCCGCATCTACGAGAACGTGATCCGCAAGGAGCGCCGCGGCGACTACCTGGGTGCGACCGTGCAGGTCATTCCGCACATCACCGACGAGATCCGCCGCTGCATCGACGAAGCCACCGAAGGCTACGACGTGGCGCTGGTCGAGATCGGTGGCACCGTCGGCGACATCGAGTCGCTGCCGTTCCTGGAAGCGATCCGCCAGGTGCGCACCGAGCGTGGCCCGGAGAAGGCGCTGTTCATGCACCTCACTCTGGTGCCGTACATCGGCGCCGCCGGTGAGCTGAAGACCAAGCCGACCCAGCATTCGGTGAAGGAACTGCGTTCGATCGGCATCCAGCCGGACGTGCTGCTGTGCCGTTCCGAGCAGGCCGTGCCGGATTCGGAGCGCCGCAAGATCGCCCAGTTCACCAACGTCTCCGAGCGCGCAGTGATCAGCGTGCCGGACGTGGACGTGCTGTATCGCATTCCGTCGGGCCTGCACGCGCAGGGCCTGGACGAGATCGTGGTCAACCAGCTGAAGCTGGCCGACAAGGCCGGTCCGGTCGATCTGTCGATGTGGGAGGACGCAGTCGATGCGACCCTGCATCCGCTGGATGAAGTGACCATCGCCGTGGTCGGCAAGTACGTGGATCACCAGGATGCCTACAAGTCGGTCGGCGAAGCACTGAAGCACGGCGGCCTGCGCCAGCGCACCAAGGTCAACCTGAAGTGGCTGGAAGCACAGGATCTGGAAGGCACCGACATGGCCGCACTGGCCGATGTCGACGGCATCCTGGTGCCGGGTGGCTTCGGTGACCGTGGTTTCGAAGGCAAGGTGCTGACCTCGAAGTTCGCCCGCGAGCAGCACGTGCCGTACTTCGGCATCTGCTACGGCATGCAGGCGGCCGTCGTCGATTACGCGCGCAACGTGGTCGGCCTGGAAGGCGCCAACAGCACCGAGAACGACCGCCAGTCGCCGAACCCGGTGATCGGCCTGATCACCGAATGGCGCACCGCCACCGGCGATGTCGAGAAGCGTGACGACAAGAGCGACCTCGGCGGCACCATGCGCCTGGGCCTGCAGGAACAGCGCCTGAAGCCGGGCACGCTGGCCCGTGAGCTGTACGGCAAGGACGTCGTCGCCGAGCGCCACCGCCACCGCTACGAGTTCAACAACCGTTACCGCACCCAGCTGGAAGATGCCGGCCTGGTGATCGCCGGCAAGTCGATGGACGACACCCTGGTGGAAGTGGTCGAACTGCCGCGCGACGCGCATCCGTGGTTCCTGGCCTGCCAGGCGCACCCGGAATTCCTGTCCACGCCGCGTGATGGCCACCCGCTGTTCATCGGTTTCATCCGTGCCGCGCGCGAGCGCAAGGCCGGCGGCAACCTGCTTTCCGCAGCGCGCGCCTGACTTGTGAATGGGGGCTTCGGCCCCCATCCTGCATGCTTCAACCCCCAGCGCACCGGCCCGGCCGGTGCTGCGGACAACAAGGAAACGCCATGAAACTGTGTGGATTCGAGGTCGGGCTGGACCAGCCCCTGTTCCTGATCGCCGGCCCCTGCGTGATCGAGTCGATGCAGCTGCAGCTCGATACCGCCGGCAAGCTGAAGGAAGTCACCGACAAGCTCGGCGTCAACTTCATCTTCAAGTCCAGCTTCGACAAGGCCAACCGCACCTCGGGCACCGCGTTCCGCGGCCCGGGCATGGAAGAGGGCCTGAAGGTCCTGGCCGAGGTCAAGAAGCAGATCGGCGTGCCGGTGCTGACCGACGTCCATGAGTACACCCCGATGGACGAAGTGGCCTCGGTGGTGGATGTGCTGCAGACCCCGGCGTTCCTGGTCCGCCAGACCGACTTCATCCGCAAGGTGTGCTCGGCCGGCAAGCCGGTCAACATCAAGAAGGGCCAGTTCCTGGCGCCCTGGGACATGAAGCCGGTCGTGGAGAAGGCCAAGGCCACCGGCAACGAGCAGATCATGGTCTGCGAGCGCGGTGCCAGCTTCGGCTACAACAACCTGGTCAGCGACATGCGCTCGCTGGCGGTGATGCGCGATACCGGTTGCCCGGTGGTGTTCGATGCCACCCACTCGGTGCAGTTGCCGGGCGGGCAGGGCACCAGTTCCGGTGGCCAGCGTGAGCACGTGCCGGTGCTGGCCCGTGCTGCCGTCGCGGTGGGCATCTCCGGCCTGTTCGCCGAGACCCATCCGGATCCGTCCAAGGCCCTGTCCGATGGCCCCAACGCGTGGCCGCTGGACCAGATGGAAGCGCTGCTCGAGACCCTGATGGAGCTTGACGCGGTGACCAAGAAGCACGGCTTCTCGCGCTTCGCGTGAGTCGTGACCCGAGGGTGGCGCTGGAAGCCCAGCGTCATCGCCGGCACTGGAAACAGTGGCCCTGGGGCCTGATCGCACTGGGCCTGGCCGTGCTGTTCACCGTGGGCATGTTTGGCCTGGTGCTGATCGGTGCGGCGTCGGTGCGCCCCCCGGGTGATGGCAGCAGCGCGCTTGATCTGCGTGCGTATTTCATTGCGCTGCTGGTCGCGGAGCTGTTCGGTGCCGCGGGCTGCCTCGCGGCCGCGGTGCTGGCCTGGCGGCTGAATCGCGGCAAAGTGGCGGCTGGCTTTGCGATCATCCTGCTTTCGCTGTGGCTCGGCGCCCTGTTCTACGGATTGCTTTGATGAATACGAGCACGTCGGCGCGCGGCTGGCCCTGGGGCCTGGTCGCGCTGGGGCTGTCCGTGCTCGCCTGGGCGTCCCTGCTGCTGGGAGTAATGGCCTTTGCGGCCAGCTTCGGCTCGCCGGGTGACGGAAACCATGCCATCCAGGCCATGCAGTACTGGATCGTGGCCGCGCTGGTCGCGCTGGGTGCGTCTTTCGTCGGCAGCCTGGTGGCGATGGTGCTCGCCTGGCGACGCCGTCGTGGACCCATCGCGGCGGCGGTGGCCGGTGCGTTGCTGGTGATGCTGGTGTCGCTGGCCCTGATCGTGATCGGGTCCAGCTGGGGCTGATGCCGCCCAGGCCATTTGGCAAGTGGCGGGCAGCCGGGGATAATCACGCGGCATTCGTTTTGTCGCCCCCTCTCCAGACAGGTAACCGGCCCGACCATGAGTACGATCCGCAGCATCCACGCCCGTGAAATCCTTGACAGCCGTGGCAACCCCACGCTGGAAGCCGAAGTCATCCTGGAGGACGGTTCGTTCGGTCGTGCCGCGGTTCCCTCCGGCGCCTCGACCGGCACCAAGGAAGCGGTCGAGCTGCGTGACGGTGACAAGACCCGTTATCTGGGCAAGGGCGTGCGCAAGGCCGTCGACAACGTCAACACCACGATTGCCGCCGCGCTGAAGGGCTTTGAGGCTACCGACCAGGCCGGCCTCGACCGTCGCCTGATCGATCTGGACGGCACCGAGAACAAGGGCCGCCTGGGTGCCAACGCGCTGCTGGGTGTTTCGATGGCCGCCGCGCATGCCGCCGCTGCATCGAACAAGCAGGCACTGTGGCAGTACCTGGCTGCCAGGACCGGCGTGACCCCGGCGCTGCCGGTGCCGATGATGAACATCATCAATGGCGGCGCGCATGCCGACAACAACGTCGACTTCCAGGAGTTCATGGTGCTGCCGGTCGGCTTCACCTCGTTCTCCGAAGCGCTGCGTGCCGGTACCGAAATCTTCCATTCGCTGAAGTCGGTGCTGAAGGGCCACGGCCTGAGCACCGCGGTCGGCGACGAAGGTGGCTTCGCGCCGGACTTCCGCAGCAACGTCGAAGCGCTGGACACCATTCTCGAAGCGATCGGCAAGGCGGGCTACACCGCCGGTGAAGACGTGCTGCTGGGCCTGGACGTGGCCTCCAGCGAGTTCTTCGAGAACGGCAAGTACAACCTGGTCGGCGAGAACAAGCGCCTGACCTCCGAGCAGTTCGTCGACTTCCTCGCCGACTGGGCCGCGCAGTACCCGATCATCACGATTGAAGATGGCCTGGCCGAGAACGACTGGGCCGGCTGGAAGCTGCTGACCGACCGCATCGGCAAGAAGGTGCAGCTGGTTGGCGACGACCTGTTCGTGACCAACCCGAAGATCTTCCAGGAAGGCATCGACTCGGGCACTGCCAATGCGATCCTGATCAAGGTCAACCAGATCGGCACCCTCAGCGAAACCCTGGAAGCGATCGCCATGGCCGATCGTGCAGGCTACGCCGCCGTGGTCTCGCACCGTTCGGGCGAAACCGAAGACACCACCATCGCCGACATCGCAGTGGCCACCACCGCCACCCAGATCAAGACCGGTTCGCTGTGCCGCAGCGATCGCGTGGCCAAGTACAACCAGCTGCTGCGCATCGAGGAAGCCCTCGGCGCCGGCGCGCGTTACGCCGGTCGTGACGCGTTCGTTTCGCTGAAGCGCTGAGCCGATGCGCGACTGGCGCTGGATGCTGCTGGTGCTGGCCCTGTTGCTGGGCTGGCTGCAGTACCGCTTCTGGTTTGGTCCGGGCAATTCGGGTGAAGTGATGATGCTCGAAGCCCAGGTCGCCAACCAGGAGCGGGACAATGAGGGCCTGCAGCAGCGCAATGATGCGCTCGCTGCGGAAGTGAAGGACCTCAAGGAAGGCCAGTCCGCCATCGAGGAACGCGCGCGCAGCGAGCTGGGCATGATCAAGCCCGGCGAGAAGTTCTATCGCGTGGTCGAGGATGCGCCGGTGCACCCGGCGCAGCCTGCGGCAGGTGTCAGTGCGCAGGTTGGCGACCACCCGGCGGACGTGCCATGAGTGCGGCGATCTGGGTCGTGGTTCCGGCTGCTGGCCGTGGCACCCGCTTTGGCGCGCCGTTGCCCAAGCAGTACCTGCAGGCGGGCGGGCAGATCCTGCTCGCCCATACCCTGGACGCCCTGCTGGCGCATCCGGCCGTAGCCGGGGCAATGATAGTGATCGGCCCGGACGACGCCGACTGGCCCGGCTGGAACGAGTGGGCGGGCAAGCCGGTGCTGACCTGCATCGGTGGCGCGACCCGTGCCGCTTCGGTGCTGGCTGGCCTGCAGGCGCTGCCGGAGACGGTGCGCGCTGATGAATTCGTGCTGGTCCACGATGCCGCGCGGCCGAACCTGTCCCTGGTCGATCTCGGCCGCCTGCTTGAAGTCGGTCGTGCCGATCCGGTCGGGGCGATCCTGGCCGCACCGGTACGCGACACCCTCAAGCGTGCGGGCGACGACGGTGGCATCGATGGCACCGAGCCGCGCGAGCGGCTGTGGCGCGCACTGACACCACAACTGTTCCGCCGCCACCAGCTCAGCCGCGCGCTGTCCGAAGCCGCCGCCGCCGGTGTTGAAGTCACCGATGAGGCCATGGCCATGGAGCGCCAGGGCCAGCGCCCGCTGCTGGTGGAAGGCAGCGAGGACAACTTCAAGGTCACCACCCCGGCCGATCTGGACCGGTTTGAATTCGTACTTTCCCGCCGCGCCGGCTGACCGTCCGCGCGGCCCTGCAGCAAGGGTTGCATCCATGAGCACCGCACCGTTCCCGCCCGTCCGCATCGGCCAGGGCTACGACGTCCATGCCTTCGGTGAAGGCGACCACATCATGCTTGGCGGAGTGAACGTGCCGCACAGCTGCGGCGTGCTTGCACACAGCGACGGCGACGTGATCCTGCACGCCCTCTGCGATGCCATGCTCGGCGCACTGGCGCTGGGCGATATCGGCCAGCATTTCCCGCCCAGTGACGACCGCTGGAAGGGGGCCGACAGCAGCGAGTTCGTGCGCCACTGCGACAGCCTGCTGCGTGAGCGCGGCTGGCGCGTCGGCAACACCGACATCACCGTGATCTGCGAGCGGCCGAAGGTCGGCCCGCATGCGCTTGCGATGCGTGAGCGCATCGGTGGGTTGCTGCAGCTGCCGCTGGACGCGGTCAGCGTCAAGGCCACCACCTCGGAGAAGCTGGGCTTCACCGGCCGTGGTGAAGGCATCGCCGCGCAGGCGGTCGTGTTGCTGGTGGCGGCATGATCCCGCTGCCGTTGGCGTTTGGTGCGCCGTTGTTGACGGCGCGCATCCGCACCACGCCGGACGATTTCCAGGTGGATGAACTGCCGGCGTTCGAGGCGAGCGGTGAAGGCGAGCATCTGCTGCTGCACATCCGCAAGCGCGGCGCCAACACCGTGCATGTGGCCAAGGTACTGGCAAAATGGGCGGGCCTGCCGGAAATGGCGGTGAGTTACGCCGGCATGAAAGACCGCTACGCGGTCACCACCCAGCGTTTCAGCGTGCACCTGCCCAAGCGCATTGCGCCGGACCTGGCCGAGTTGGCCAGTGACGAAATCGAAGTCATCGAGGCAACCTGGCACAACCGCAAGCTGCAGCGCGGCGCCCTGGCCGGCAACCGCTTCAAGCTGGTGCTGCGCGAGGTGCAGGGCGATGCCGCCGCGATCAGCGAGCGCCTGCAGCAGATTGCCGCGCGCGGCCTGCCGAACTGGTTTGGTGAACAGCGTTTCGGCCGCGACGGTGGCAACGTGCCGGCTGCACTGGCGATGTTCGGTGGCCGCCGCATGCGCAAGGACCAGCGTTCGCTGCTGCTCTCTGCAGCCCGTTCGGCGCTGTTCAACCGCGTGCTGGCCGCGCGCGTGGAGCAGGGCAGCTGGGACCAGCCGCTCGATGGCGAAGTCTGGATGCTCGATGGCAGTCGCAGTGTGTTCGGCCCCGAGCCGTACACGGATGTGCTGGCCGAGCGGCTGGCGCGTTTCGACATCCATCCCAGCGCGCCGTTGTGGGGCGAAGGCGAGCTGCGCAGCACCGACGCTGCGCGTGAGCTGGAGCTGGCCGCGCTGGACGACGACGAGTCGAAGGCACTGCGGGCCGGCCTGGAAGATGCGCGCCTGAAGCAGGAGCGCCGCGCGTTGCGCCTGCGTCCGGCGCTGCTGCAGCACCAGTGGCTGGCCGACGACGTGCTGGAACTGTCGTTCGCGTTGCCGCCAGGCTGCTACGCCACCGCCGTGCTGCACGAACTCGGCCCCGTCGAAGACGCCTCGCAGGCCTGACAGAAAAAAGGGGACGGAGGGAATTAAGTCGTTTGTGGCACAAACGACTTAATTCCCTCCGTCCCCTTTTCAACGCCGCGCCAGCAGCACCAGTACCGCGCCGGTGCCGCCTTGTCCGGTCGGTGCCGAATGGAATGCCAGCACGTCGTTGCGCAGCCGCAGCAGGCGATCGACCAGGTTCTTCAGCACCGGTGCGCCGCCATCGGACTGCAGTCCCTTGCCGTGGATGATGCGCACGCAGCCGTACTCGTGTGCATGCGCTTCCAGCAGGAACTGGCGCAGCAGGGCTTCGGCCTGTGCGGCGGTGGCGCCGTGCAGATCCAGTTCGTCCTGCACCGAGTACTGGCCGCGCTTGAGGCGCTGGAACAGGCGTGGTGGCAGGTTGTCGCGGCGATAGCTGGCCACGTCGCCGGCTTCCAGTGGCGCACTGTCGCGCAGCAGCCGGGCGAACTCGCCGGCCGCTTCGGCCTCGTCACGTTCGGCCATGCGCGCACGCGGTTTCGGCCGGGGCGCGGCAGGTGCCGGCTCGGCATCCTTGCGCAGCGGCTTCACTTCGCCGATGGCCGCACGGAACAAGGCGGCCGGATCTTCGTCATCAGGGTGCGACATGCGCACAGGGTAAACCGCCGGCGCAGGTCTGCCTATGACGGTTCGATGTCGGCCGTGACCGCTGACAGGGTAGGACCGGCGGCCCGCATGCGGCACAATAGACGATGCCCTTGCAGGGTCGACCGCTTCCGCAGGGGAGCGCGACGGTCCCGCCCACACTGCACGGTGATGGAATCGAATTCTTGGAAAATCAAGCGGTTAAATCGAAGATGCGAATCCTGGTCAGCAATGACGATGGTGTCGACGCCGCAGGCATCCGGATGCTTGCCGCGGTCCTGCGCGAGGCCGGTCACGAAGTCACGGTGGTTGCGCCCGACCGCGATCGCTCCGGCGCCAGCAACTCGCTGACCCTGGACCTGCCGATCCGGCTCAAGCGCATCGACCATTACACCGTTTCGGTGGCCGGTACACCCACCGACTGCGTGCACCTGGCGCTGACCGGCCTGCTTGAATTCGAGCCTGACATTGTCGTGTCCGGCATCAACAACGCTGCCAATCTCGGCGACGACGTGATCTATTCCGGCACCGTCTCGGCGGCGATGGAAGGTCGCTTCCTCGGCCTGCCGGCGGTGGCGGTCTCGCTGGTCAGCCGCAACCACGATCCGAAGCACTTCGAGACCGCCGCGCGTGCTGCGGTGGAGATTGTCGCCCGGCTCAAGGCCGATCCGCTGCCGGCCGACACCATCCTCAACGTCAACGTGCCGGACCTGCCGTGGAGCGAGGTCAAGGGCTTCGAGGTCACCCGCCTCGGCAACCGCCATCGTGCCGAAGGCTGCATCGCGCAGAAGGATCCGCGCGGCAACGAGGTCTACTGGATCGGCCCTGCCGGCCGTGAGCAGGATTCGGGTCCAGGTACCGATTTCCACGCGGTGCGCACCGGCCACATCTCGATCACCCCGATCCAGGTCGACCTCACCCGCTACCAGGCGCTGGAGAAGGTCGCCAGCTGGGTCGGCGGCCTCAGCGCCGCGCTGGACCAGCCGGCATGAGCCCACGCCTGCGATTGCAGCCGGAAGCCGTCGGTATCGGCATGACCTCGCAGCGCGTGCGTGACCGCCTGGTCGACCGCCTGCGCGAAGCCGGCATCGTCGACGAGCCGACCTTGAACGCGATCCGGGTGGTGCCGCGCCATCTGTTCATCGATGAAGCCCTGGCCTCGCGTGCCTATGAAGACACCGCGCTGCCGATCGGCCATGGCCAGACCATCTCGCAGCCCTGGGTGGTTGCGCGGATGACCGAGGCAGTGCTGCAGGTCTCGCCGAAGCGGGTGCTGGAAGTCGGCACCGGTTCCGGTTACCAGGCCGCCATCCTTGGCGCGTTGGGCCTGGAGGTCTACACCGTGGAGCGCATTGGTGATCTGCTGCGCCAGGCCCGCAAGCGCTTCCGTGCGCTGGGCATGAACATCCGCACCAAGCACGACGACGGCCGCGTCGGCTGGGCCGAGCACGGCCCGTTCGATGCCATCGTGGTCACTGCGGCGGCGCCGGCACTGGTCGACGCCCTGATCGAGCAGCTGGCCGAAGGCGGCCGCCTGGTGGCGCCGGTCGGTGGCCCTGGGGCGCAGTCGCTGGTACAGCTGGACCGCAAGGCCGACGGCAGCATCGAACAACACGTGCTGGCGCCGGTCACGTTCGTGCCGCTGCTGTCTGGCATGCTCGACTAATCCACGGAGCAGGGTTGCATGAAGATTTTCGGGCCGCTGTACGAGCGGGCGATGAAGTGGGCGGCGCACGAACGCGCGCCGACCTACCTGACGGTGTTGAGCTTCTTCGAGGCGATCATCTTCCCGGTGATGCCGGAGGTGATGCTGGCGCCGATGTGCGTGGCCCAGCCCAAGCGCGGCTGGTGGTTTGCCACCCTCAGCCTGGCCGGCTCGATGGTCGGTGCGCTGGTCGGCTACGCGCTGGGTCACTACGCTTTCGAGGCGATCAAGCCGCTGTTTGAAGTGCTGGGCATGCTGCCGGCGATCGAGCAGGGCATCACCACCGTGCAGGCGAAGATGGCCGAATCGCCGTGGGCGGTGTTCACCTTCCTGGTGCTGGGCGGCTTCATGCCCATCCCGATGAAGGTCTTCACGTGGGCATCGGGTATCGTCGGCGTACCGATGCCGCAGTACCTGTTGAGCATGCTGATCGGTCGCGGCAAGCGCGTGTTCGTGCTGGCTGCGGTCATCCGTATCGGTGGTGCGCGTGCTGAAGCGGCACTGCGTCGCTGGATTGAACCGCTGGGCTGGATCGCCACCGCGTTGGTGGTGGTGCTGATCGCCTGGCTTGTATGGAGGTCGAAGTTCGCATGAGTCCTGATCGTCTGAGCAAGGGAGTGCGCATCGGCGCGCTGGCGTTGCTGGTTTCCACCCTGGCCGCCTGCGGCACCGCCACTGTGGTTCGTCCTGGTGGTGGCAGCACCGGTGGTGGTGTGACCACGCCGAAGACCTCGGTGCCCAAGCCCGGGCAGACCGTGGTGGTGCGCAAGGGCGACACCATCTATGCGCTGGCCCGCATCCATGACATCACCCCGGCCGACCTGATTGCCTGGAACAGCCTGGACAACCCCTCGACCATCCATCCGGGGCAGGTGATCCGGCTGTATCCGGCCGGTGCCAGCGGCGGCCGCGCGCCGACCACGGTGGTCACCGCGCCGCGCCCGGGTGGCAGCAGCGCCGGCAGCACGGCGCCAACTCCGGCGCCGGCCGGTCCGGTGAAGAGCAACATCGCCTGGCGCTGGCCGGCCGATGGCGCGATCGTCGGCCGCTACGTTGCCGGCGATGCGACCAAGCAGGGCGTGGACATCGCCGGTACCAGCGGCCAGCCGGTCAAGGCCACCGCCAACGGTGTGGTGGTGTACTCCGGCGCCGGCCTGGTCGGCTACGGCGAGCTGATCATCATCAAGCACAGCGACCAGTGGCTGTCGGCCTATGGCCACAACCGCAAGCGCCTGGTGAATGAGGGGCAGAGCGTGAAGGCCGGTGAGCAGATCGCCGAGATGGGCCGCACCGGTGCGAACCGCGACATGGTCCACTTCGAGATCCGCTACAACGGCAAGCCGGTCGACCCGCAGCAATACCTGCCGGCGCGCTGATCGTCGATTCATAATCCGGGCGGATCCCCGGCCCGGCGCAGCGCGCCGGGCGTTCGCCGACGGTGCGGCCCATGGGCCGCAAACACCGCCGGCTCACCCGCTACAACGGCAAGCCGGTCGACCCGCAGCAATACCTGCCGGCGCGCTGATCGTCGATTCATAATCCGGGCGGATCCCCGGCCGGGCGCAGCGCGCCGGGCGTTTGCCGACGGTGCGGCCCATGGGCCGCAAACACCGCCGGCTCACCCGCTACAACGGCAAGCCGGTCGACCCGCAGCAGTACCTGCCGGCGCGTTGAGGTAGTGGGACGGGTGGCGCCGGGCAATGCTCGGCGTTCCCGACCTGTAGCGTCGAGCCGTGCTCGACTCACTGTACGCTGGCCGCCGTGGGTGGCCGTTTGCGACCTTGAGTGGCACATCTCAAGCTTCCCGACAAGCCAGGGAAGCGGCATGCTTCAACGGAACCAGCCTCCCGATCCGGTGCCGCATGTCTCGCCCAACAGCCCTTTTCGCGCTGCTCATCGTCGCGCCGTTGGCGACCGCCGCCAGCGATCCACGTGACGTGGTCACCCGCCTCTACGACGCCATCCAGGCGCCGCAGTCGAACGAAACGGCGATTGCTCCGCTGCTGGGTGATGCCCTCCGCTCAGCCATCGATGCGCAGCGTGCATATGAACAGGCCTGCACCGCACTGGCCGCGCCCGACGAGAAGCCGCACATGCTCGACCAGAGCCCGTATTTGTTGGCGCCGGACCGGCCGGAGACGATAACGGTGGGAGCGCCCGGATCGAGCGGTGACGCCACCTGGGTCCATGTCGACATGGCCGTGGGCGACTATCGCTGGACCGACCGGGTCCTGCTGCAGCGGCAGGGCCCGGACTGGAAGGTCATGGATATCCGCTGGGGGCAGGGTGGCAACCTGATCGGTCGGCTGCAGGCGTTCTCCGCGTTCCGCTGCACACCTTCGGGCAGCTAGTGCCCGGGCGCACCCGGCGGCTCGAACTCAGCCTTCCAGGATGAAGGCGGCCGCGACCTTGCGGCCTTCGCCGGCCAGAATGTTGAAGGTGCGCGCGGCGGCCGGATTGTTCATCACCTCCAGGCCGATGCCACGCGACAGACAGGCGGCCATCACCACCGCGGGCGGGAATACCTGACGGTCTCCCGTGCCGAGCACGATCAGCGCCGGATTCAGCGCCAGGATCGGCTCCAGGTCCGCCAACTGCAGCGCGGCGGCACTTGCCACCGGCCAGTGCGTGACCAGTTGGTCCGGGGTGAGGAAGAAACTGCCGCCCAGCACCTGGTCATTCACCTTGGCCGAGCGGCCATCTGCGGCACGCAGGCTGTAGGCGTAATCCGGCGGTTCGTGGTTCAGCTGCATGACGGTAGGACGATCAGCCGCGCGGCAGCACGATCTGGCGCTGTTCCTTGCTCGGGCGGTACAGCACCGCGACGTGGCCGATGCGCTGCACCAGCGCGCTTTCGGTGGCTTCGACGATCTCGCCGATCATCGCGTCACGGGCGTCGCGATCCTCTGCGGCGACCTTCACCTTGACCAGTTCGTGGCGCTCCAGCACTTCGTTCAGCTCAGCGATGAAGGCTGGGGTCACACCCTTGCCGCCGGTCTGCAGCAGGGCCTTCAGGTCGTGGGCTTGGCCGCGCAGGAAACGGGTCTGGGAGGCGGTCAGGGCGATGGACATGCAGGAAAACACGGTTGAATGGGACGATCAGGGTATCATGAGGACCCCATCAGCCCCTATTTTCAATGGCTACCCGCAGCAAAAGCAGCCAGCGCTGGCTCAAGGAACACTTCTCCGACCCCTTCGTGAAGAAGGCGCAGGCCGAGGGCATGCGCTCGCGCGCCGCCTACAAGCTCGAGGAGCTGCTCGAACGTGACCGCCTGCTGAAGCCGCACATGGTGGTGGTCGACCTTGGCGCGGCCCCCGGCGGCTGGTCTCAGCAGGTTCGGAGACAGATCGGGGACACCGGTCGCGTGCTGGCGCTGGACATCCTGGACATGCCGCCGCTGGCCGGCGTGGAGTTCCTTCATGGTGACTTCAGGGAAGAAGCCGTCCTATCGCAGTTTGAAGCCATGCTCGGGGATCAGCCGGTAGACCTTGTGCTGTCGGACATGGCCCCCAATAAGAGTGGTGTAGGTGCGGTCGACCAGCCGCGGATGATGCACCTGGCGGAGCTGGCCCTGGATTTTGCCGACAACCACCTGAAGACCGGTGGGGCGTTCCTGATCAAGCTGTTCCAGGGTGAGGGCTTTGACGACTACGTGCGCGACATGCGCCGCCGTTACGACAAGGTCTCCATCCGCAAGCCGGAGGCGTCGCGCAAGCGCTCTCCCGAGGTGTATGCCTTGGGTCAGGGAAAACGCGCCCACATGAAGTAAGCTCGCAACGTACGCAAGTTCGACCCCAACGCAACGCCAGCACTGAGAGGAACACCGGAGCCAATGAGGATGAACGACTTGACCAAGAACCTCCTGCTATGGGTGGTCGTCGCCGTCGTGCTGATGGTGGTCTTCCAGAGCTTCTCGCCGAAGTCCTCCGGGGCCGGCGCGCAGGGCGCGTCGTACTCGCAGTTCCTGGACCAGGTGGACAGCGGCAACGTGCAGAAGGTCGCCTTCGGCGGCGACATGCGCGGCGGCACCAGCCAGCTGACCTACACCACCCGCGGTGGGCAGTCGTCCACCATCACCGCGCCGTTCGATCGTGACCTGATCAACGTGCTGCGCACCAAGAACGTGGAGATCGTGCAGGAGGAGCCGTCCAGCGGCATTTCCCTGGGCGCGATCCTGATGAATTTCCTGCCGGTCATCCTGATCATCGGCTTCTGGTTGTTCATCATGCGCCAGATGCAGGGCGGCGGCGGCGGTGCCAAGGGCGCGATGTCCTTCGGCAAGTCGCGCGCCAAGCTGCAGGGCGAGGACCAGATCAAGGTCACCTTCGCCGACGTCGCCGGCTGCGACGAGGCCAAGGAAGAAGTGGGTGAGCTGGTCGACTTCCTGCGCGACCCGTCCAAGTTCACCAAGCTGGGCGGCAAGATTCCGCGCGGCGTGCTGATGGTGGGCCCGCCGGGCACCGGCAAGACGCTGCTGGCCAAGGCCATTGCCGGCGAAGCCAAGGTGCCGTTCTTCTCGATCTCCGGTTCGGACTTCGTGGAAATGTTCGTCGGCGTGGGTGCCAGCCGCGTGCGTGACATGTTCGAGCAGGCCAAGAAGCACGCCCCGTGCATCATCTTCATCGACGAAATCGACGCCGTCGGTCGCCACCGTGGCGCAGGCCTGGGCGGTGGTCATGACGAGCGCGAGCAGACCCTGAACCAGCTGCTGGTCGAGATGGATGGTTTTGAAGGCGGCGAAGGCGTGATCGTGATCGCGGCGACCAACCGTCCGGACGTGCTGGATCCGGCGCTGCTGCGTCCGGGCCGTTTCGATCGCCAGGTGGTGGTCGGCCTGCCGGACGTGAAGGGCCGCGAGCACATCCTGAAGGTCCACATGCGCAAGCTGCCGCTGGCCGACGATGTCGAGCCGATGGTGATCGCACGTGGTACCCCGGGCTTCTCCGGCGCCGACCTGGCCAACCTCTGCAACGAGGCGGCCCTGTTCGCCGCGCGCGGCAACGAGAAGGAAGTCCGCATGGACCACTTCGACCGTGCCCGCGACAAGATCCTGATGGGTGCCGAGCGCCGCTCGATGGCCATGAGCGAGGACGAGAAGACCCTGACCGCGTACCACGAAGCGGGTCACGCCATCGTCGGCCGCCTGGTGCCCGAGCACGATCCGGTCTACAAGGTCACCATCATTCCGCGCGGCCGTGCGCTGGGCGTGACGATGTACCTGCCGGAAGGCGACAAGTACTCGATGAACCGCGTGGCGATCCAGTCGCAGCTGTGCTCCCTGTACGGCGGCCGTGTCGCCGAAGAGCTCATCTTCGGCGAGGACAAGGTCACCACCGGCGCCTCCAACGACATCGAGCGCGCAACCAAGATGGCCCGCAACATGGTCACCAAGTGGGGCCTGTCGGAGCAGCTCGGCCCGATCGCCTATGGCGAAGAGGACGACGAGGTGTTCCTGGGGCGTTCGGTCACCCAGCACAAGAGCGTGTCCAACGACACGGCGCGCCGGATCGACGAGGAAGTGCGCAACATCCTCGACAAGGCCTATGCCCGCACCACCCAGCTGTTGACCGAGAACATCGACAAGCTGCATGCGATGTCGCAGTTGCTGCTGCAGTACGAGACCATCGACGCACCGCAGATCGACGCCATCATGGAAGGCCGCGATCCGCCGCCGCCGGCGGGCTGGAGCAAGTCGAACAAGGACGGTGGCAACGACAAGGGCGGCGACGCCCGCCCGCTGCCGCCGATCGCAGGCCCGGCCGAATCGCATTGACGGCCCGCTGCACGTGACACCAGACGAGGCCGGGGAAACCCGGCCTTGTCGTTTCTGGGCCTTCGGCCCCTTCCGAACCGAACTGATGCTGGAGCCTGCATGTCCGCCCCGAAGCCTGAACCGATTTCCCACACCGCCGAAATGATCATCGCCACCGTGGTCGGCGTGGGCGTAGGGCTGGGCGCCGACAACCTGCTGCTGGGCTGCGTGGTGGGTATCGGTGTCGGCATCGTGCTGAGCATCGCCAGAACCCTGTACGTGGACCGCAAGCGTCGGCGGCGTTGACGGCGCCGCGGCAGGGCTGCGCCCTGCACCCGCGGTAGTGCCGGCCGCTGGCCGGCAACCTCAGCAGCAACAGCAACAGCAACATTCCGTGGGTTGGCGGGGCGGTGTCGGAGTGCGGGGACGCCGTGAACCCATCCATGGGGGCTTGGCAGCCGCATCCATACGGCTGACACCCCGCCCTCCGACACCGCCCCACCTCTGACAGATTCCGGCCGCTGTTGGCAGGTGTCGACCTTGGTCGACACGGTAGATCCACGCCATGCGTGGATGAATCTCTGTCAGATATCGAATCAATTCGGGGTCAGATCCGTTTTCCGTAGGAAAACGGATCTGACCCCACGCCATCCCTCAGTACACCTGCTGTTGCTTCGGCTGTTGCTTCGGCTGTTGCTGTAGCCCGGGCCTCTGCGGGTGCAGGGCGCCGCCCTGCCGAACTAAACTACCCGCCGTCGTCCCTGCAGGATTGCCCATGTTCGATACCTCGCCCCAGCTCGATTGCGCCGGCCGCATCCTGCGCCTCGACCGTGCCCGGGTCATGGGCATCGTCAACGTCACCCCGGACTCCTTCTCCGATGGCGGCGCGCATGACACCACCGAGGCTGCGGTCGCCCATGGCCTGAAGCTGGTCGAGGAGGGCGCCGACCTGCTCGATATCGGCGGCGAATCGACCCGCCCGGGCGCTGCGCCGGTCCCGGTCGAGGAGGAGCTGCGCCGGGTGATTCCGGTGATCGAGCAGCTGGCCGCCCGCACCCGGGTGCCGATCAGCATCGATACCTTCAAGCCGGAGGTGATGCGCGCGGCGGTGGCCGCTGGCGCCGGCATGATCAACGACATCTTCGCCCTGCGCCAGGGCGGTGCGCTTGAAGCTGCCGCCGAAACCGGCGTGCCGGTGGTGCTGATGCACATGCAGGGCGAGCCGGGCCACATGCAGGCCGATCCGCACTACGACGACGTGGTCGCCGAGGTGCATGGTTTCCTGGTGCAGCGCCTGTTCGCTGCCGAGATGGCAGGCATCGTGAAGAAGAACCTGCTGATCGATCTCGGTTTTGGCTTCGGCAAGAGCACCGCCCACAACATGACCCTGCTGGCGCGTTCGGAGCGCTTCCTGGAGCTGGGGGTGCCGGTGCTGGCCGGCCTGTCACGCAAGCGCAGCCTGGGGGAACTCACTGGCCGCGACACGCCCTCCGAACGCGTGGCGGCTTCGGTGGCCGCGCACCTGATCGCGGTCCAACGTGGCGCGCGCATCGTGCGCGTGCATGACGTGGCGGCCACCGTCGATGCGCTGAAGATCTGGCAGGCAGTGGAGGCCGTGCCGACGCCCCGTGCCGACGCTGCGCCGACGATCCTCTGGCCGGACGAAGACTGATGGGCGTCGATCGGCGGCCGCTGGCGATCGCCGTGATGGGGCCGACCGCCAGTGGCAAGACCGCCACCGCAATCGCTTTGGCACAGCAACTGGACGGCGAAATCGTCAGCGTCGATTCGGCGCTGGTATACCGCCACCTGGACATCGGCTCGGCCAAGCCTGATGCGGCCGAGCGTGCACAGGCGCCGCACCATCTGCTGGACCTGCGCGATCCCTGGCAGACCTATTCGGCGGCCGAGTTCGCCGCCGATGCCGGCCGGGTCGTGGCCGACATCGTGGCACGCGGCAAAACGCCGATCCTGGCAGGTGGCACGGGGCTGTACTTCCGGGCCCTGCTGCAGGGCCTGTCGCCGATGCCGGAGGCCGACCCGGTGATGCGCGAAGCACTCAGCACCGAGGCGGCCGAGCGGGGCTGGGCGGCATTGCACGCAGAGCTGGCCGAGGTCGATCCGGCCGCCGCGGCACGCATCCATGCCACCGACCCGCAACGCATCCAGCGGGCACTGGAGGTCTATCGCCTGACCGGTACGCCCATCACTGAATGGCAGCGCCGTCCGGGCGTAGCGCGGCTGCCGGTGCGCACCCTCAAGCTGATCCTGGCCCCGCGTGACCGCGCGGTACTGCACCAGCGCATCGAGGCGCGCTTCGACACCATGCTGGCGCAGGGCTTCCTGGACGAAGTG
Source organism: Stenotrophomonas sp. CASM114 (assembly GCF_049384325.1). Taxonomy (NCBI): domain Bacteria; kingdom Pseudomonadati; phylum Pseudomonadota; class Gammaproteobacteria; order Lysobacterales; family Lysobacteraceae; genus Stenotrophomonas; species Stenotrophomonas sp. CASM114. The sequence continues at coordinate 90,053 of NZ_JBMRGJ010000006.1, forward strand.
CGGGCACTGCGCGCGATGCCGGAAATGGCCGCCGTGGAGGCCCCGTTGGACCTGCCGGCGGTGCGTGCGGTCGGCTATCGCCAGGCCTGGGAGTACCTGGACGGGGAGGGGGATGCCGCCCGTTTCCGTGACAAGGCGATCTTCGCCACCCGCCAGCTGGCCAAGCGCCAGCTGACGTGGCTGCGCGGCGAGCTTGATGCGCGTTGGTTCGACCCCCATATCGACCAGGAGCGCCTTGCCGGCGCGGTGTCGGCCTTCGTCGCACGCTGAACCCCCGCCAGCCGTGTAACATCATCGGTCGGCGGGCGGCTCGGGGGCCGTGGCAACCGTCGGCAACCCAATAAGAACAATAATCAGGAGTGTGCAATGTCCAAGGGGCAATCGCTGCAGGATCCTTTCTTGAACGCACTGCGGCGCGAGCGCGTGCCGGTTTCGGTGTACCTGGTGAACGGCATCAAGCTGCAGGGCACGATCGAGTCGTTCGACCAGTTCGTGGTCCTGCTGCGCAACACGGTCAGTCAGATGGTCTACAAGCACGCCATTTCCACGGTGGTTCCGGCACGCAACGTGAAGGTCGGTCCGGGCGGTGGTTACGTGCAGTCGGGTGAAGGTGGTCAGGCAGGTGATGAAGCAGACGAGTAATACCGGAGCGGTGAATGTTTGACCGCTCGAAAAAGGGCGAACACGCCCTGTTGATCCAGCCCCATTTCGGCAAGCTGGAAGACGATGTGCTGGAAGAGTTCGGTGATCTGGCCCGCTCGGCTGGGGCCAGCATCGCCGCGACGATCACCGCGCGCCTGGACCGTCCGAATCCGTCAACCCTGATCGGCAGCGGCAAGCTGGACGAGATCAAGGCCGCCGCCGATGCCAGTGGCGCCGACCTGATCCTGGTCAACCATGCGCTGAGCCCGGGTCAGGAGCGCAACCTGGAACGCTTCCTCGAGCGCCGGGTGATCGACCGCACCGGTCTGATCCTGGACATCTTTGCCCAGCGTGCACACAGCCACGAGGGCAAGCTGCAGGTCGAGCTGGCGCAGCTGCGTCACCTGGCTACGCGATTGGTGCGCGGCTGGACCCACCTGGAGCGCCAGCGCGGCGGTTCGATCGGCCTGCGTGGCCCGGGTGAAACCCAGCTGGAAACCGACCGCCGCCTGTTGCAGAAGCGGGTCGAGCAGCTGCAGAAGCGCCTGGAGAAGGTTGAAGTGCAGCGCACCCAGATGCGCCGCGCGCGTGTGCGCAGCGAGCTGCCGCGCGTGGCCCTGGTGGGCTACACCAACGCCGGCAAATCGACCCTGTTCAACGCCATGACCGGCGCCGAGGCCTATGCCGCCGACCAGCTGTTCGCCACGCTGGACCCGACCGTGCGCCGCATCGCGGTCCCGGGCGGCAGCGTGGTGCTGGCCGACACCGTCGGTTTCGTCCGCGACCTGCCGCATGATCTGGTCGCCGCGTTCCGCTCGACGCTGTCCGAGGCGCGCGAGGCCGATTTCCTGCTGCATGTGGTCGACGCCGCCGATCCGCACCGCGAGGAGCGCATCGCCCAGGTGGACGAGGTGCTGACCGCGGTCGGTGCCGGTGACCTGCCGCAGCTGCTGGTGTTCAACAAGATCGACCGCATCGACGGTGCCGACGTCCGCCACGATGGCCAGGATGGCGTGCCCGACGAGTCGCGTCGTGAACGTGTCTGGATTTCCGCGCGTGACGGGCAGGGCCTTGAGCTGCTGCAGGCAGTGCTGGGCAAGCGCCTGGGCCTGCAGCACGTGACCGGTGAATTGCGCCTGCCGCCGGATGCCGGGCGCCTGCGTGCGCGCCTGCACCAGCTGGAAGTGATCCGCAGCGAACAGGCCGATGAAGAGGGCTGGCTGCTGCAGGTGGACCTGCCGATTGCCGAAGCCGAGAAGCTGGCCGCCAGTGCCGATGGCGCGCCGATCCGGGCGCTGCTGCCGGAGAAACTGCCGGAGTGGTGAGCTAGCGGCCCATGGCTGGTAGTGCCGGCCGCTGGCCGGCAACGCAATCGTGCCCGAGGGGCGCGACATCCGCCTGTCATCTGCGGTACAACGGGGTTCTTCACCCCACCGTCATGCCGATGTCCATCCCCACCGACGCCGATCTCAATGCCCAGTCCGCCGCGCTCGGGCAGCGCCTGCAACAGGCCTCGCTGCAGCTGGTCACGGCCGAAAGCTGCAGTGGCGGCTGGATCGCCAAGTGCATGACCGACATCGCCGGTTCTTCGGCGTTCTTCGACTGCGGCATGGTGGTCTACAGCTATGAAGCCAAGCAGCGCCTGCTGGGCGTGCGTGCGCAGACGCTGGAACAGTTCGGCGCGGTCAGTCGCGAAACCGTTCTGGAGATGGTGTCCGGTGCGCTGGTCAACTCCGGTGCCGGCATCGCCGTGGCGGTGACCGGTATCGCCGGCCCCGGCGGTGGCAGTCCGGACAAGCCAGTTGGCAGTGTCTGGATCGGCTGGAAGCGCCGCGGTGGCTACGCCCGCGCCGAGCTGTTCCAGTTCGATGGCGACCGCGAAGCCATCCGCCGGCAAACCGTGGCGGCGGCATTGCGCGGTATCGACGCCCAGCTGTGACATGCTGCTCCGGTAATCGTCCGGAGCACGCATGATGTGGGAAACGCTGGGCACGGTCCGTGACCTGGGCCGACTGCAGGAAATCGCCGTTGTCCTGATCCGCTACGGCTTCGGCGACGTGGTGCGGCGCATCGGCCTGGCCAGCACGCTGGAGCGGGCAGGGCGCCTGTTGCACTGGAACGAGGACCGGCAGGAACTGCTGCGGATGACCGCACCGGTGCGCGTGCGCAGTGCGATGCAGGATCTTGGCCCGACCTTCGTCAAGCTTGGCCAGGTGCTGGCAACGCGCGTCGACCTGTTGCCGCCGGAGTGGATTGCCGAGCTGTCCGAACTGCAGAACGCGGTGCCGGCCCTGCCGTACGCCGAGATCCGCGGGCAGCTCGAAGCCGACCTGGGCGCGTCGCCGGCGGAGGTATTCGCCTTCCTTGACGAAACCCCGATGGCCGCCGCCTCGCTGGCGCAGGCCCATCGCGCGCGGCTGCATGATGGTCGTGAGGTGGTGCTGAAGGTGCGGCGTCCCGGCATCCGCGACGTGGTCGAGGCCGACCTGCGGCTGCTGGCGCGGCTGGCCGAGATCGTCGAGGCCCGGTTGCCGGACCTGCGTCGCTATCGCCCGGCCGAGGTCGTGCAGCAGTTCACCGTATCGCTGCGCCGCGAGCTGGATTTTGCCGCCGAATGCCGCAATGCCGAACGCATCGCGCGCAACTTCAGCGGCCGTGACGACATACTGATTCCGAAGGTGCACTGGCAGTGGACCTGCGAGAGCTTGAACGTGCAGGACTTCGTCGACGGCATTCCCGGCCGCGATCTGGCTGGCGTCGATGCGGCGGGCCTGGACCGGCGCGAGCTGGCGCGGCGTGGTGCCGGCATCGTGCTCAAGATGGTGCTGGAGGACGGCAGCTTCCACGCCGATCCACACCCCGGCAACATCATCTACCTGCGTGACGGCCGCATCGGCGTGATCGATTTCGGCATGGTCGGCGCGCTGTCCGAAGTGCGCCGCTTCCAGGTCGCGCAACTGCTGCACGGCCTGGTCGAGCAGGACCCGCAGGGCGTGGCCGACGTGCTGCTGGACTGGGCCGGCGGCGTGGAAGTGGACGAGAACCGGCTGCAGCACGACATCAGCCAGTTCGTCGACCAGTACCGTGGCGTGCCGCTGAAGGACCTGCGCATCGGCCTGATGCTGGGCGACATCACCCAGCTGCTGCGCAGCTACAGCCTGACCCTGCCGGCCGACCTGGCACTGATGATCAAGGCCTTCCTGACCCTGGAAGGCATGGGCCGGCAGCTGGATCCGGATTTCGACATGGCCAGCGCCGCCCGCCCGTTCCTGGAGCGTGTGGTGCTGCAGCGTTATGCGCCCAGGGCGCTGCTCAAGCGCGGCCGGCGCAGCCTGTTGGGCCTGGTCGACTTCGCTGGCGAGTTGCCGCGCGACCTGCGCAAGCTGGTCCAGGCGGCGCGCCGTGGGCGCCTCCAGCTGAAGGTGGAGACCACCGCGCTGCAGGGCTTTGGCGAGCAGGTGAACCGGGCCGCGAACCGACTGGTGGTGGGCGTGATCACGGCCGCGCTGATCATCGGCTCGTCGATCGTGATGCACAGCGTCGGCGGGGTTTCCAGCCGCTGGTTGCTGGCGCTGGGCGTGTGCGGATTCATCGGCGCCGGCTTCTGCGGCGTATGGATCCTGGTTTCGATATGGAGAAGCGGCAAGCACACCTAGTGTGCTTGCCGCAGCGGTTCCCGCTGGGAACCACGGAATCGCGCAGCGATTCCTGTAGCGCCGACTGCCAGTCGGCTGCATTTGCTTTTGCCCGCCGGCCGGGCGTTCGCGCGCTTGCCGAGCGTGCCTCGGCCCAACAGGCACGCACCATCCCGTATCGCCCCGGCACTTGCAGTCGCGCATATTAGTAGTAATACTACTAACCATGGACCTGACCGACACCCAGCAGGCGATCCTGCAGTTGATCGCCGAGCGTATCGAGAGCGAAGGCGCACCGCCGTCGCAGACTGAAATCGCACGCGCATTCGGCTTCAAGGGCGTGCGCGCGGCCCAGTACCACCTGGAAGCCCTGGAGCAGGCCGGTGCGATCCGTCGCATCCCGGGTCAGGCCCGCGGCATCCGCCTGGTGCAGGCACCGCCGGTCGAGAAGCTGGCCGAGCCGGGCCTGGCCGACAGCGTGCTGCGGCTGCCGGTGCTGGGCCGGGTTGCGGCCGGCCTGCCGATCGGTGCCGACATCGGCTCGGACGATTTCGTGGTGCTGGACCGGGTGTTCTTCTCGCCGGCGCCGGACTACCTGCTGAAGGTGCAGGGCGACTCGATGATCGATGAGGGCATCTTCGACGGTGACCTGATCGGCGTGCACCGCACCCGCGACGCCCATTCCGGGCAGATCGTGGTGGCCCGCATCGATGACGAGATCACGGTCAAGCTGCTGAAGATCGCCAAGGATCGCATCCGCCTGCTGCCGCGCAATCCCGACTACAAGCCGATCGAGGTGCTGCCGGATCAGGACTTCGCGATCGAGGGCCTCTATTGCGGCCTGTTGCGGCCCAACCGTTGACCCGTTCCGTAGCGCATTACCCCGCGGTCTTTTGTGGCGATTCTCTGGTTCCACTGAGGTTGGTACGGATGTCCGATAATTCTTTTCAGAGCGCCGGGCAGAATCTCAGCCTGTGCGATACGTCCGACTTAAAGTGAACCCATGGCAAAGAAGACCCCCAAAGACAGCAACTCCAACGACACGACCTCTGCAAGGACCAATCCGATGGACGAGAATAAGAAGCGCGCCCTCGCTGCAGCTCTGGGCCAGATCGAAAAGCAGTTCGGCAAGGGCTCGGTGATGCGCATGGGCGACCGCGTGGTCGAGCCCGTCGAAGCCATCCCGACCGGTTCGCTGATGCTCGACATCGCGCTGGGCATTGGTGGTCTGCCGAAGGGCCGTGTCGTTGAGATCTACGGGCCGGAATCCTCGGGCAAGACCACCCTGACCCTGCAGGCCATCGCCGAATGCCAGAAGATGGGCGGCACCGCGGCCTTCATCGACGCCGAGCACGCGCTGGACCCGATCTACGCCGCCAAGCTGGGCGTGAACGTGGACGACCTGCTGCTGTCGCAGCCGGACACCGGTGAGCAGGCGCTGGAAATCGCCGACATGCTGGTCCGTTCGGGTTCGGTGGACATCCTGGTGATCGACTCGGTCGCCGCGCTGACCCCGAAGGCCGAAATCGAAGGCGAGATGGGCGACCAGCTGCCAGGCCTGCAGGCCCGCCTGATGAGCCAGGCGCTGCGCAAGCTGACCGGTAACATCAAGCGCTCCAACACCCTGGTGATCTTCATCAACCAGCTGCGCATGAAGATCGGCGTGATGATGCCGGGCCAGAGCCCGGAAACCACCACCGGCGGCAACGCGCTCAAGTTCTACGCCTCGGTCCGCCTGGACATCCGCCGTATCGGCGCGATCAAGAAGGGTGACGAGATCATCGGTAACCAGACCAAGATCAAGGTCGTCAAGAACAAGCTGGCACCTCCGTTCAAGCAGGTCATCACCGAGATCCTGTATGGCGAAGGCATCAGCCGTGAAGGCGAGCTGATCGACATGGGTGTGGATGCCAAGCTGGTGGAGAAGGCTGGCGCCTGGTACAGCTACGGTGAAGAACGCATTGGCCAGGGCAAGGACAACGCCCGCGGCTACCTGCGCGACAACCCGACTGTCGCCGCCAAGCTCGAGGCCGAGCTGCGCGAGAAATTCCAGCCGGCCGAAGCGGCCCGCGAGGAAGGCGACGACGAAGGCGAAGACGAATAAGGCTTGCTGTGGGGCAGGGTGGCGCCGTCAGTGACGTCGCCCTGCCCCGCAGGTTCGAATCGCCCAGGGATGGGCTGGGCGCCACGGATGGCGCCACCCTTGGAGTACCCATGTCCGACGCCGAAGACATTCCGACCGGCCGCAAGCGCCGGCCTCGTGAGCAGACCCCCGTGCAACGGGCGTTGGGCCTGCTGGTCCGCCGCGAGCACTCGCGCAAGGAACTCACCCGCAAGCTGACCTCCCGTGGCATCGAAGACGAAGCCGCGCAGGCCGCTGTCGCCAAGTTGACCGAGGCCGGCTGGCAGGACGACACCCGTTTTGCCGAGAACCTGGTGAGGATGCGCGCCAACACCGGTTATGGGCCGATCCATGTCCGCGCCGAGCTGGGGACCCATGGCCTGGACAGTGCCGCGATTGCCGCAGCGATGGACAGCTACGAAGGCGACTGGCAGGAAAACGCCCGTGATCTGGTCCGCCGACGCTTTGGCGAGGCCGGCCCGCAGGACCTGACGCAGCGGCGCAAGGCTGCCGATCTGCTGGCCCGGCGGGGCTTCGACGGCGACAGCATCCGCCGCGCGACCCGCTACGACCCGGATGACTGAGACTGGCGGCGCCGGGCCTGATACCCTTTAGGTTTTCGGCGGTCCGTCGCGACCCTGGCCAACGCGGCCGGTGGTCCGGGTCCGCCGGCCCGCAGACTGCCAGCCCCCAATGAACGCATCCGCCAAATTCACGACATCCCAGATCCGCAGCGACTTCCTTGAATTCTTCAAGGGTAAAGGCCACACCATCGTGCCGTCGGCGCGGCTGGTGCCGGGCAATGATCCGACCCTGCTGTTCACCAACTCCGGCATGGTGCAGTTCAAGGACGTGTTCCTTGGCGCGGAAAAGCGCAGCTACGTGCGCGCGGCCGACGTGCAGCGCTGCCTGCGCGCGGGCGGCAAGCACAACGACCTCGACCAGGTCGGCTACACCGCGCGCCACCACACCTTCTTCGAAATGCTGGGCAACTGGTCGTTCGGCGACTACTTCAAGAAGGACGCGATCGCCTGGGCCTGGGAGCTGCTGACCCAGGTCTGGAAGCTGCCGGCCGAACGCCTGCTGGTCACCGTGTACCAGACCGACGACGAAGCCTACGAACTGTGGCGCGACATGGTCGGCGTTCCGGAAGAGCGCATCGTACGCATCGGCGACAACAAGGGCGCGCCGTTCGCTTCGGACAACTTCTGGCAGATGGCCGACACCGGCCCGTGCGGCCCGTGCACCGAGATCTTCTACGACCACGGTGATCATATTGCCGGTGGTCCCCCGGGTTCCCCGGACGAAGACGGCGACCGTTTCATCGAGATCTGGAACCTGGTGTTCATGCAGTTCGACCGCCAGCCCGACGGCACCCTGGTGCCGCTGCCGGCACCGTGCGTGGATACCGGCATGGGCCTGGAGCGCCTGGCGGCGATCCTGCAGCACGTGCACACCAACTATGAGATCGACCTGTTCCAGGCGCTGATCCGCAAGGCTTCCGAGCTGACCGGCACCGCCGACCTGGAGAACAAGTCGCTGCGCGTGATTGCCGACCACATCCGTGCCTGTTCGTTCCTGATCGTCGATGGCGTGCTGCCGTCCAACGAAGGCCGCGGTTACGTGCTGCGCCGTATCATCCGCCGCGCCCTGCGCCATGGCTGGATGCTGGGTGTGCGCCAGCCGTTCTTCAGCAAGCTGGTGCCGACCCTGGTCGAGCAGATGGGCGAGGCCTATCCAGAGCTGCCGGCGGCGGTGGACACCGTCACCCGTGCGCTGCAGGCCGAAGAAGAGCGTTTCGCCGAAACCCTCGACGCCGGCATGAAGATCTTCGAGGACGTGGCCGGCAAGGCCAGCAATGGCGTGATCCCGGGCGTTGACGCGTTCCGCCTGTACGACACTTATGGCTTCCCGCTCGACCTGACCCAGGACATCGCGCGCGAGCGCGACCTGACCGTCGACATCGCCGGCTTCGATGCCGCGATGGAACAGCAGCGCGAAACCGCACGGGCGGCCGGCAAGTTCGGCGGCGGCGTGACCCTGCCGGCCGAGCTGGTGGCAACGCTGAGCCCGACCCTGTTCCTGGGCTATGACCGCCTGCAGGCCGACGGCCTGAGCGTGCTGGCCCTGCTCAAGGACGGTCGTCCGGTGCAGTCGGCCGATGCCGGTGATTCGGTCATCGTCATCACCAACCAGACCCCGTTCTATGCCGAATCCGGCGGCCAGGTCGGTGACACCGGCGTGCTGGCCGGCAACGGCGTGCGCCTGGCGGTGGAGGACACCCAGAAGTTCGCCGGCCAGTTCCATGGCCACGTCGGCACCTTGTCCGAAGGCGGCCTGAAGGTCGGCGATGTACTGTCCGGCCAGGTCGATGGCGAGCGCCGTGGCGCCACCATCCTCAACCACTCGGCCACCCACCTGCTGCACGCCGCGCTGCGCGAAGTGCTGGGCACCCACGTGCAGCAGAAGGGCTCGCTGGTCGCGCCGGACCGCCTGCGTTTCGACTTCTCGCACTTCCAGCCGATCAGCGCGGAAGAGCTGGCGGTGATCGAGCGCAAGGTCAACCAGCAGGTGCGTGCCAACAACGCCGCTGAAGTGCACACCATGGCCATGCAGGAAGCGCTGGACTTCGGCGCGATGGCCCTGTTCGGCGAGAAGTACGGTGAGCATGTGCGCGTGCTGAAGATGGGTGACTACTCCACCGAGCTGTGCGGTGGCACCCACGTCAACCGTACCGGCGACATCGGTCTGTTCAAGATCACCTCCGAGGGCGGTGTTTCCGCCGGCGTGCGCCGCATCGAGGCGGTTACCGGCCAGGGCGCCCTGGACTACGTGGACGCCGAAGAGGCCCGCCTGGCCGAGGCCGCTGAACTGCTCGGTGGCAGCGCTGCCGACGTGGTCGAGAAGATCCGTGCCCTCGGCCAGCGCCAGAAGCAGCTGGAACGCGAACTGGAGGCCGTGAAGGCCAAGGTCGCGGCCGGTGCCACGGCCGACCTGTCCGGTCAGGCCGTCGAGGTCGCCGGCGTGAAGGTGCTGGCTGCCCGCCTGGAGGGCTTCGACGCCAAGGCCCTGCGTGACGGCATGGACCGCCTGAAGCAGCAGCTGGGCGACGCGGTGATCGTGCTGGCCGGTGCCCAGGACGGCAAGGCCGCCCTGGTCGCGGGTGTGAACGGCAGCGCAATGGGCAAAGTCAAGGCCGGGGAACTGTTGTCCCATATCGCCGGTCAGATCGGGGGCAAGGGCGGCGGACGCCCGGACCTCGCCCAGGGTGGTGGCGAGGACGGGCCCGCCCTTGCCACTGCGCTGGCTGCAGTCGTCGAATGGGTCAGCCCCCGCCTGTGATGAACCCCGCCGTCCCCCTCCTTGTAGGAGCGGGACGGCTGACGGTACCATTGCGAATCTTTTCCCTTTGTCGTGGTAGCGCTTCTTGACGGAGCGTCAAGCCGGTGGGGGATACCCTTCCACACGGTTCCATGGAGACTTACAAAAATGTTGATCCTGACTCGCCGCGTCGGCGAAACCCTGATGATCGGTGACTCGGTGAGCGTCACCGTGCTTGGCGTCAAGGGTAACCAGGTGCGTATCGGCATCACTGCGCCGAAGGACGTCGCTGTGCATCGCGAAGAGATCTACCAGCGCATCCAGCGTGGTGATGAAGCCGGTGGCACCGGTAGCGAAAATTCTGCCGAATAACGCTTTACCTTCGCACTCGATTAACGTTATGATTCACGCCCCGCTGAGGTGCAACGCACCAGACGCGGAGAATACCCCGGAGTGATGCCCGAGTGGCCGAAGGGGCTCCCCTGCTAAGGGAGTATAGGGTCAAAAGCTCTATCGAGGGTTCGAATCCCTCTCACTCCGCCAGATACAAAGAAGCGCCTGCAGATCCTCGATCTGCAGGCGTTTTTCTTTATGGCCGGCCTTCAGAGCCGTATCGTCACGCCGACCTGGAAGCCCCGCCCCGGCAGGGGCGCGATGTACTTCAGCGGCGAGTTGTGCGGCCGCGCTTCTTCATTGAGCAGGTTGCTGCCATTGACGAACACTTCCACGCCTGCGATGTAGCTGTTGCGCACTGGAAGTTCGCGGCTGACCTGCAGGTCGACCAGGTTGAATGCGTCGAGCGGAATTTCCTCACTGACATTGCGACCCAGGTACTTCTGCGCGTCGTAGTAGGTGCTGGACAGTTGTGCCTTCCAGCCTTCGCGCTGCCACTGCAGGTTGGCGCCGTAGCGGTTGGTCGGCATGTTCGGCAGATACTCGCCGTCGTTGTGGGCGCGCAGCGAATCCGGGTGGTCGGCCTTGTTCTTCACCAGGTCGGCGAAGGCGGAGACGTTCAACGTGCCATAGCGGCCCAGGTCCAATGCCTGCGACGCGTCGATCTCGAAGCCCTTCACCGTGGTGTCGGTCTGCTTCCAGTACTTCAGCGGCAGGCGGTTGGCGGTCTGCAGGCCGGAATAGCCGAGGTAGAGGTAGTTCTCGTACCGCATCCGGTACGCGGTGGCCGACAGTTCGAAACCACCAAGGTGGAACAGGCCGGTCAGTTCCAGGTTCTTCGCGCGCTCCGGTTCGAGGTTCTGGTTGCCTTCTTCCTGGGTCATCACCGAATAGTGAGCATTGCTCGCGTACAACTCGTTGATCTCCGGTGCGCGCTGCGAGGACGAGTAGCGCACCTTGGCGGCGAACAACGGACCGAGCTCGACGTACGAGCCGAGGCTGTAGCTGTTGAGCCGGTAGTCGCGGTCCTGCAGTTTCGTGTTGGCGGCATTGCGCGCGATCTTGAAGCGGCTTGGTTGCAGGTCATGGTCAACGCGCTCGTGGCGCACGCCAGCGTCGAAACTGGCCCAGCCGAAGTCCAGCGTCTCCTTCAGGAACACCGCGTTGCTGCGGGTGTCGACGTCAGGCAGGTAGCGCAGCGAGCCACTGCCGGTGACATCACGCGACTGGTGGCTGAAACCCAGCATGCCGCTGAGCGGACCGACGCGCTGATGGCTGAGCAGCAGCTCGGCCTGGGTGCTCTCGAAATCGTAGTCGTTGGCGCGGGTGGCACCCAGCCGCTCGCCCGAGGTGTTGTCCAGCTTGGAAACGCGCAGTTCGGCGCGCTCGAACCACGGCAGCGGATTGCGCAGCAGGGCTTCCAGTGCATAGCGTTCCTGCTTGATCACCACCCCCACCGGCAGCCCGTTGGCATAGTTGGAACCGAACGACAGGTTCTGCATCGAGAACCCCGGCACGCCGTACTCGCTGTCCTTGGCATCGATGCTGATACCCACGTAACCACGGTCGAAGAACAGGGTCGACCCGAGCGCCACCTGCGAATTTCTCGCGTAGCCGTTGCCCAACCGGTGATGGTAATCGGGCGTCACGTCGTTGTTGATCTGCTTCTGCACGTACGAAGGCGTGCCGGGTACGTAGGCCGGGTTGACCGGATTGATGTAGGTGCGGCGCTGCCAGACCGAAGTCGGATTGTTGGTGTAGAACGAGAATTCACCATCGGCCCAGTCAGGATTCTCGGTCATGAACTGGTCGATGTAAGGCTGCGAGGCCTTGTTGTAGATCTGCTGTACGCGTGCTTCCTTCTGGCAGCTGTCGGCCAGCGCCGAGTTGACGCCGCCTGTCGGCGGGAACAGTCGGGTGTTGCAGACACGGGCCTTGCTGTTGCCGGGGATGTCGTAGTGCGAGATGCGCTGGCGCGAGACCTGCAGGTTGGTCGAGAGGTTGCGCTGGTTGTTGAAGTTCATGCGGAAGCCCTGCGCATCGGCGGCATTGAAGCCCTTGCGCAGGACCAGTTCCATCGACTGGTCCTTGTCTTCCATGCTGCGCGAGATCAGGCCCGAATCGATCTCCACGCTGCCGCCGATCGCATTGCCGCCATAGCGCACCGTGTCCGAGGACTTGTTGACGGTGACGCTGCGCACGAACAGTGGATCGAACGGAATGTTGATGTCGCCGCTGATCGCGTTCATGCCGAGGATGGACTGGCCGTCCTGCAGGATCTGCACGCGGTTGCCACTGAGGCTGCGGATGACCGGGGCGCCCGCGTTCGGCCCGAAGGCGGTGCTCTGCACGCCGGAGACGTGTTCGAGCAGGCCGCCGAGGGTGCGGTTCTGCGCCTGCGGATTGTCGACGGTGACCCGGCTGTCGATGCGCGAGGGCTGGGAGGCCTGGACCTGGAGGGTGGGGAGGGTGGGTTCGTCCGCGGCCTGGGCGGTGTGGACGGCGAACAGAATGGCAGCAGCAAGCAGGTGGCGACGCATGGCAGGACTCGTGAAGGCGAAGTGAAATGTTATAACGTAACTCTTTGTATCGGCAAGGACGGATGAGACCTTGCCGCCAGACCGAAATCGCGGGGGCGCGAATGAGGTTGCCGCGTGTTCAGCGCCCCGCCTTGCGCCGGGCGCCGATGCTGTGCACGATCCGAGGCGCTGCGCCCCACAACGCGTCACGCAGAATCTTCTTCACTGGAACGGAGCAACGTATGAAGCTGTTGTCCGCTGTGTTGTTGTCTGCGCTTTCACTCCCCGCCGTTCCGGCGCTGGCAGTGGAGACTTCGCCTTCCCCCCTGCTGGGGCGCTGGTCGCTGGATATCGCCACGTCTGCGCTACCCGAAGCGCAGCGCCCGAAGCACGTGGTGCTCGAGTTCAAGGACGCCGGTGGTGGCCGCTGGAGCTCGCACGTGGACATCGTCCTGAACGACGGCAAGACCATGAAATCCGACGGCACGCTGGCCCTGGATGGCACGCCCGGCGCCCTGTCCGGCACCTATGGCGCGGACAAGGCCAACCTGAAACTGCCTGCACCGAACACGCTGGTGATGCAGCTGGTGGACCATGGCACGCCGGCCTCCACCCGCATCTACACCGTGGCGGATGACCAGGCGACGATGACCGAGACCAAGGCGTTCTACGGTCATGACGGTACGCCGATCCTGCAGACCAACCTGTTCAAGCGCATGCCGTAGCGATGCTGCATTCACCACGCCCGCAGGGCAGGCGTGGTGAATGCAACGGCCCTACACGGCGGCGGCCGGATCGCGCTTGCCGGTGTCGATGCCGTACTTGTCGATCGCGTCCTGCATCCGCGAGCGTTCGATGCGGCCTTCGTCGGCCAGCGACTTCAGGGCCGCCAGTACGATGAAGTGGCGATCCACTTCGAAGAACGTGCGCAGCGATTCACGCGTGTCGGAGCGGCCGAAGCCATCGGTGCCCAATGCGGTGAAGCGGCGGTCGTTGATGAAGGGACGGATCTGGTCGCCGACGATCTTCATGTAGTCGGTGGCCACCACCACCGGGCCTTCATGACCCTGCAGGCATTGCTGCACGTAGGGCACGCGCGGTTCTTCGGCCGGATGCAGCAGGTTCCAGCGCTCGGCGGACAGCCCGTCGCGGCGCAGTTCGGTCAGGCTGGTCGCGCTCCACACATCGCTGGCGATGCCGAAGTCCTGCTGCAGCAGGTCTGCCGCGGCTTCCACTTCGCGCAGGATCGAGCCGCTGCCCATCAGCTGCACGCGTGGCTGCAAGGCGTTGTCGGCGGCTGCCGGATGCAGCAGGTACAGGCCCTTCAGGATGCCGGCTTCGGTGCCTTCGGGCAGTGCCGGCTGCGGGTAGTTCTCGTTGAGTACGGTGATGTAGTAGTAGATGTCTTCCTGGTCGACATACATGCGGCGCAGGCCGTCGTGGATGATCACCGCCAGTTCGTAGTTGTAGGTCGGGTCGTAGGACACGCAGCTCGGAATCACCGACGACAGCACGTGGCTGTGGCCGTCATCGTGCTGCAGGCCTTCGCCCATCAGCGTGGTGCGGCCCGACGTGGCACCGAGCAGGAAGCCGCGGGTACGCGCGTCGGCAGCGGCCCAGGCCAGGTCACCGACGCGCTGCAGGCCGAACATCGAATAGAAGATGTAGAACGGAATCGTGGCCAGGCCGTGGTTGCTGTAGGCAGTGCCGGCGGCGATCCATGAACAGATCGCACCGGATTCGTTGATGCCTTCCTGCAGGATCTGACCGTCCTTGGCTTCCTTGTAATAGCTCAGCTGGCCGGCATCCTGCGGGGTGTACAGCTGGCCCAGGTAGGAGTGGATGCCGATCTGGCGGAACAGGCCTTCCATGCCGAAGGTGCGCGATTCATCGGGCACGATCGGAATCACCAGCTTGCCCAGATCCGGGTCCTTCAGCAGGCTGGTGAGGATGCGCACGAAGCCCATGGTGGTGGACTGGCCGCGATCGCCACTGCCCTGCAGCTGGGTGTTGAAGATCGACAGCGGCGGCAGCGGCAGCGGATCCACCTTGGCCAGGCGCGCCGGCAGCTGCCCACCCTGGATGCGGCGGCGTTCGGCGAAGTAGGCGGCCTCGGCGCTGCCGGGTTCCGGGCGCAGATAGGGCATTTCCTCCAGCTGGTCGTCGCTGACCGGCAGGTTGAAGCGGTCACGGAAGGCGCGTACTGCATCGGCGCTCATCTTCTTCAGCTGGTGGTTGATGTTCTGGCCTTCGCCGGCTTCGCCCATGCCGAAACCCTTGACCGTCTTGGCCAGGATCACCGTCGGCCGGCTGCGGGTGTTCACCGCCTGCTGGTAGGCGGCGTACACCTTCTGCGGATCGTGGCCACCACGTGCCAGCGCCCAGATGTCGTCGTCGCTCATGTGCGCGACCAGCTCCAGCAGCTCGGGGTAACGGCCGAAGAAATGCTCGCGCACGTAGGCGCCGCTCTGCGACTTGAAGGTCTGGTAGTCGCCATCCACGCATTCCATCATGCGCTGGCGCAGCAGGCCGCTGTGGTCGCGGGCCAGCAGGTCGTCCCAGCCACTGCCCCAGATCAGCTTGATCACGTTCCAGCCGGCCGCGCGGAACGCGCCTTCCAGTTCCTGGATGACCTTGGCGTTGCCGCGCACCGGACCGTCCAGGCGCTGCAGGTTGCAGTTGACCACGAATACGATGTTGTCCAGCCGCTCGCGGCCGGCCAGCGAAATCGCCGCCAGCGATTCGGGCTGGTCCATCTCGCCGTCGCCGAGGAAGGCCCAGACCTTGCGGTCCTGGTGCTGCTTCAGGCCGCGGTACTCGAGGTAGCGCATGTAGCGCGCCTGGTAGGCGGCGGTCAGCGGGCCCAGCCCCATCGACACGGTGGGGAACTGCCAGAACTCCGGCATCAATCGCGGGTGCGGATACGAGGACAGGCCTTCGCGACCGGCTTCGCGGCGGAAGTTGTCCATGCGCGCTGGATCGATGCGGCCTTCCACGTACGCGCGGCCGTAGATCCCCGGCGCGGAGTGGCCCTGGATGTAGATCATGTCGCCGTCGAAGGTGTCAGTACGGCCACGGAAGAAATGATCGAAGCCCACGTCGTACAGGACAGCCGCCGACTGGTAGGTGGCGATGTGGCCGCCGACGTTGGAGTGCTTGCCGGCACGCAGCACCATCACCATCGCATTCCAGCGGATCATCGCGTTCAGGCGGCGCTCGATGGCCAGGTCGCCCGGGTAGGCCGGCTGGCGCTCCGGCGGGATGGTGTTGACGTAGGCGGTCCACGCGCGCGCATGCAGGTCGCCGTGCCGCTGCGCATCCAGCTCGCTGAGCTGGTCGATCAGGTAATGCGCGCGTGGCCGGCCACCGGCCTGCATCACCGCCTCCAGTGATTCCCGCCACTCCCGCGTTTCCAGCGGGTCGGTATCGAAGGGGGTCAGGGCTTGGTTCATGAGTGTCTCCAGAGGGCGCCGGCTCTGCCTGGGCGACAACACCGGCAGGGCGCACAGCACTGGAGCGGGGTCGCAATGGCGGGGCCGTGACGCGAAGGGCGACCGTCGCGGCCACCGGGGAGGCAAGCGTAGGCCCGGCCCCGCGGCTTCGATAGGCGGGCCTGGCTTGGATCTCTGGCAAGCAAGGGTTGGCAGGGTGCGCCGTATCATGGGCGAATGTGCCGGGCGGAGAGTGCCTGGCATGGCCGCCTGCTGCAACGCCACTGTCATCGATGGCCGTCACCCTGCGGGGCTTTCCAGCCTCGGGGTGTTGGCCGGCCGTGAACAGCGTGAGGATCTGGGAGAAGAGCTACGCGCTGCGCCGACGGCTGCTGCGTGGCTTCTTCCTGCGTCGCGGTTCTGCCAGCGAAGACGCCGAGGACCTGGCGCAGGAGGTATACCTGCGGCTGCTGCGGGCCACCGGCGAGAATGCCGCAGCGATCGAGAACCCGGAGGCCTACCTGTTCACGGTCGCGGCCAACCTGGCACGCGAGCACGCGCGCGCGCGTTTGTCGCTGCCGCCGCTGGAAGACGTGGATCAGCTGGCCGAAGTGCTGAAAAGCGAAGAAGACATCGAGGGTGAGTTCGAGCGCGCGCAGCGCTGGAACGATATCCGCATCACCATCGCACGTCTGCCGGCGACCACGCGACGGGTGATGGAGCTGCATTACCGCGACGGGCTGGACTGCCCGGCAGTCAGCCAGCAGTTGCAGGTGTCGGTGCACATGGTGCGCAAGCACATCGGCAAGGGGCTGGAGGCCTGCAGGAAGGCGCTGGGCGCCAGGGAGCACGCATGAACCGGAACGCATCGCCCATGGCCGACGACACGCTCGCCTGCGAGGCAATGGACTGGTTCCTGCGCAATCGCGAGGGAGTGCTGGACGAGGCCGAGCGGGTTGCGTTCCTGGACTGGATGAAGCGCTCGCCGGAGCACGTGCGCGCCTACATGCACGCCCTTGCGTTGCACCGGCAGGTGGGCGAGGCGCTGCAATCGCCGTTGCCTGACGACGCGGCGGTTCCACCGCGGCAGGTCGCCGCCAAGGTGGTACCGCTGTTCGGTAGCGTGCACGCGCCGCCGCGCGCTGTGCCGCGTCGCGGTCGTGCGCGCTGGTGGGTGGCGGCTGCCGCAGCCTGTATCACCCTGCTCGGCGTGGGCCTGGTTCCGCAGGTGATGCCCACCGAGCAGCTTTACAGTGCCGGACAGGGTGAACTTCGCGACCTGGTGCTGCCCGACCAGACCTTGGTGCGGCTCAACGCGGACAGCCGCCTGCGGGTACGCATGGGCTGGTTCAGCCGCAAGGTGGAGCTGCTGCAGGGTGAGGCAACGTTCGACATCGCCCGCGACCGCCGTCCGTTCGAGGTGGCGGTGAACGGCCTGGAGATCCGCGACATCGGCACGGTGTTCGATGTGTCGCGACGGCTGCAGAGCACGCGCATCGGCGTGGTCTCCGGCGAGGTGGAGGTATGGAGCCGGGGTGCGGACGCCCGGCGTCTTGCGCAACTGCGCGAAGGCCGGGTGGTGCAGGTCGACGCGCGCAGCCATGCGGTCGAGTCATTGGACCTGCCATTGTCGATGCTGCTGGATTGGCAGCAGCGCAAGGTGTCCTTCCTGGATGAGCGGCTGGACGAGGTGGCCGCTGCCTTCAACCGGCACAACCAGGTGCAGGTACGCGTGCTGGACGAGGGTGCGGCATCGGCACGGTTGTCCGGCAGCCTCGATGCGCATCGCATCGGTGCGCTGCAGGCCTTCCTCGAACGTGACCCGCGCTTCGTGGTGAGCCGCGAGGGCGACACAGTGCGGGTTGGCAGCCGCTGAGGCCGAGGTGGCCGTGGACTGTCAGAAAAAATTCATTGAATCCGCGTTCTCCACTTTGGTGGATGCGGGCTCTTACTTGGGAGAAGCCGCTGCCGATCCGCGCAGCGGCGCCTGCTGCCTTCTCTCTTCCAAGGACCCGTGATGCGCAACACGCTCTACCTGTCGATCATCCTCGCCCTGTCTCCCGGCAGCATGCCATTGGCCTTCGCCGCCGCCGCCGATGGCCTGGAGGCGCGTGTGTCCACGCCGATCGCGGCACAGCCGTTGGCGCGTGCACTGGAGCAGTTGTCACGCAGTTCCGGGGTGCAGTTCCTGTACTCGGCCGATGGCGATGCCCGCATGGCCGGTGCGGTGCCGCGCGGTGCCACCGTCAGGCAGGCGCTGGATGCACTGCTGGCCGGTACCGGCCTGGGCTACACCGTGGTGGATGGCAATGTCATCGCCATCGATCCGGCACCGGTACGCAACGCGCCGAAGCCCGCCGCACCGAAGCCGCGCGAGGCCGAGGCGGTGGTGGCGCCGACCCTGGACACGGTGAAGGTGATTGCCGCGCACGAGGTGATCGACCAGAAGAAGACCTCACCGGTGATCAAGGATTCGGTGGTCTACGACGAAATGGACAGCTACGGCGACGAGACCCTGGCCGAGAGCCTGATGGCCGCTCCAGGCCTGAGTGCGGTGGAGGATGCCGGCGAGCCACGTTACGTGACGGTGCGCGGCGTGCAGGCCAATCTCAACTACACCACCATCGATGGCATCGCGATTGCCAGCGTGGGTGGCAGTGGCTCCGGCGAACGCATGAACAACCTGCAGCTGATTCCCAGCGACATCGGCACCCGTACCGACATCTACAAGAGCTTCAGTGCCGAGCAGGCACCGGATGCGATCGGCGGCGTGATCGACATCATCAGCCGCAGTGCCTTCGACCGGTCAGGCAAGTACGTGTTTGCCGATGTGGCAGGCATCTATTCCACCGCCGAGACCAACGTCGAGCGCAGCGCAGGCGGCAACCACGAGACCCTGGGCCACTTCGGCAAGAGCGCCAAGATGGTGTTCTCCAACCAGTTTGGTGTCGACCAGGAGTTCGGCATCGTTGCGGTGGCACGCTACGAGCAGCGTTCGCGCAACAGCGTCAAGCGCTGGGTGGAGTCGAACTACTACTACAACGACGCCGGCAAATACCTCACCGACGGTACCACGGGTCCGGACGAGGCCAAGGGCTGGAACGGGCTGCGTGCGCCTGGCAACTTCAGCACTGGCACCTATACCAACTTCATCACCAACTTCGGTGGCTCCGCCAAGCTTGAGTGGAAGCCGTCGGATGATCCGTTCTACGCATCGCTGCTGCTGTATTCGTACCGGTTCTACGAGAACTCGACGATGAACAAGACGGATCTGTACGGAAACGCCAAGTTTCCGGTCCGCAACCAGACCGAAGACAGCGGCACCACCCAGATCAACAGTATCTACATCAAGAACCGCCACGACCGCTGGGACCGCAGCAACCGTGGCGCCATCGCCAGCTTCAACTGGGACATGGGTGACCGTTCGCGGCTGACCCTGCGCGGTGGCCATACCGAAGAGACCTTCCACAACAGCCAGGTCTACTGGGGCGTGCGCGCCTATCCAAGCAACCTGTTCGTCGACTACGAGAACGACAGCCACGGATTCCCCAACGCGGTGGCCGTTTCCGATTCCAGCCTGCTGACCAGTTCCGCATTCAAGCTCAATCCGGCGCAGGCCTACGTCTCCCCGCGCGATGCCAAGGAGAGCATCGACAACCTGCGCGCCGACTTCAGCTACAACATCGACGCCGATGCGAGAGGTTTCGGCCTGGCCGCCGGCGCCGAGTACCGCCACCTGAAGATCTGGCAGGACATCGACTTCGACTACTACAAGAGCAGCGCGACACTGAACGATTACCTGTACCCGGGTTCGACGCTGCTGGGCAGCGTGCCGGGCTTCCCGCTGATCGACAACCGCAAGTGGAACGAGGAGCTGGCGCCGACGCTGGGCAGCAACAACAAGGCCTATCCGAATGCCAACTTCACCAGCGACTACAAGTACGTGGAGGACATCACCAATGCCTATGTGTCCGCGCACTACGCCTGGGATCGGCTGCTGCTGATCGGCGGCCTGCGCTACGACCACACCCGCTTCGATGCCTACAGTCCGTTCAGCGATGATGGCGGCACTACCTATACCTCCGCCTTCCGCAATACGAGTGGTGGCTACAACAACCTGCTGCCCTCGTTGAATGCAACCTTCAAGCTCACGGAGGACCAGCGCCTGCGCTTCTCCGCCAGCCGCACGCTGGGCCGGCCGACGCCGAGCAACATCGCCCAGGCCACCAGCACCAGCTGTGGCGATGACGAGGAGGGCAGGGGCTTCTGCAGCATCAAACAGGGCAATGCCGACCTGCAGCCGCGCCGTTCCACCAACATCGACCTGGCGTGGGACCTGTATTTCAACGGCAACAACGGCCTGGTCTCGGTGGCGCTGTTCGACAAGGTGATCAAGGACGACATCTACACCCTGACCACCTTCGAGGACGTGGGTGATACCCGCTACCGGGTGACCCAGCCGATGAACACCGATGAGTCCAGGCTGCGCGGCGTCGAGTTCGCGGTGGCCAACCGCAACCTGCAATGGGGCCGCCAGCGCTTCGACATGTACTTCAACGCCACGCGGCTGGAAGGCAGGACCAACTACCGCATCACCGATGGCACCGAGCGACGCCTGGACCGGCTGCTGTACCAGCCGGACTGGTCGCTCAATGGTTCGGTGATCTGGCGCATGCCGTGGAAGAACTCGCAACTGCGCCTGTCCGGAACCTACCGCAGCCGGATGCTGGTCGACTTCGGCGACACCCAGTGGCTGGATTCGTACTACGACCCGTACATGACCTTCAACATGGCCTTCAGCCACAAGGTCAGCAGGCACGTGACGCTGAAGTACGAAGCCAAGAACCTGTTCAACACCCAGCCGACCTACAGCACCGGCCCGAACGGGCGCTTCCGTACCGAGATCGACGACTACGGCCGCTTCTTCTACTTCCACATCATCTACAACTGAGGGCACAGCCGTGGAGACGATCAATCGCAGGCGATTCCTGGCCCTGGCCGGCCTGTCCGCTGCCGGCGCCTGGATGGGCACGGCACGCGCGCTGGCCGCGCAGGCCGATGCCACCACGCTGAACCCGCGCAACCTGCTGGCCAAGCCGCGCTTTGCCAGCACGCCCTTCACCCTGGGCGTGGCCTCGGGTGATCCCACGGCCGACGGCATGGTGCTGTGGACGCGGCTGGCGACGGAGCCGCTGGTGTTCGGCGGTGGCATGCCGACCCGGCCGATGGTGGTCGAATGGCAGCTGGCAGCGGACGAAGGCATGCGCAAGGTGGTACGCCAGGGTTCGGCGCTCGCGCATCCCGAACTCGGCCACGCGGTGCACGTGGAACTGGAAGGATTGGCGCCCGGACGGCCCTACTGGTACCGCTTTACCGTGGGTGGCCACGCCAGTGCAGTCGGTTGTACCCGCACGCTGCCGGCAGCCGCGGCAGCGGTGGATCGCGTGCGCTTTGTGGTGGCCGGCTGCCAGCACTACGAAGAAGGCCACTACACCGCGTGGCGGCGCATCGCCGAGGAACCGCTGGATTTCGTCTTCCACTACGGTGATTACATCTACGAAGGTGAAAGCCAGCCTGGCCTGCGGAAGATGAACGGCCAGCCGTTCACCAACCTGCGCAACCACGTCGGCCCGCAGACCTACACGCTGGATGATTACCGCCGCCGCTATGCCCAGTACAAGAGCGATGCCGACCTGCAGGCCGCGCATGCGTCGGCACCGTGGTTCGTCACTTTCGATGACCATGAAGTGGACAACAACTGGGCCGGCGCCGAAGACCAGGACGATACGCCCAGCGAAGTGTTCCTGCTGCGGCGCGCACAGGCGTTCCAGGCCTACTACGAGAACATGCCGCTGCGCCGTTCGGCATTCCCGCGCGATGGCCACATGCAGCTGTACCGGCGCGCACGCTACGGAACGCTGATGGACCTGCACCTGCTCGACACACGCCAGTACCGCAGCAAGCAGGTGAACATGGCGCTGCGTGAGGACGTGGAATCGCCGGAGCGCAGCATTGTCGGTGCGAAGCAGGAGCGCTGGCTGTTCGATGGCCTGGCCGATGCCGCGCCGCGTTGGCACACCATCGCCCACCAGGTAGCGCTGGGCAACTACATGCGCGAGAAGGACGGCGTGGTGCAGTCGTCCGATGACCAATGGTCGGGTTACCTGAACAGCCGCCGGCGCCTGCTCGACCACATCCAGAAGGTCGGCTTCGGCAACGTGGTGACCGCCTGTGGCGACGCGCACCGGCATTACGCCAGCGACCTGGTGCAGGACCATCGTGATTCGGGCGTGGTCTCCAGCGAGTTCCTTGCCACTTCGATCACTTCGGGGGCCGATGGCCAGGGCGTGGACGCTTACGCCCGCAACCAGCTTGCGCACAGCCCCAATCTGAAGGCGACCACCGACAAGCGTGGCTATGTGCTGTGCGATGTCACCCCTGATGCGTGGATCGGCGACATGAAGACGCTGGATACCGTGATGCGGCCGAACGGTACCGTGCAGAGCTGGAAGCGCTACGCGGTGGAGCACGGCCGGCCGGGGCTGCAGGAGGCCTGAGTCTACCGGTCTGCGCTGTAGAGCCGAGCCCACGCTCGGCTGCTTCTTTCGGGGCAATGCGACCGGGGCGAAAGCAGCCGAGCATGGGCTCGGCTCTACAGGGATTCTTCAATCGTGCTCGAACCGCAGCGGTTCGGTGCCCATCGCCGGGTCACTGGTGCCGGGGCGACCATCCTCGGCGCGGCCGGCCAAACGCAGCACACTCCCACCCGCGCTGATGCGCAGGTCATACCAGCCGGCGGTAGGCGTTGCATCCCACGCCAATGAAGTCTGCGCATGTGCGGGCAGCGCCAATGTCTGTTCGGGCATGTGTCCTGCATAGGCGCCGCCATGCACGCGCACCTGCTGTGCACTGTCACCCAGATTGCGCAGGTGCAGCCGCAGCTGGCCATCCGCGCGATCAATTGAAGCCTGCACGGCAGGAGTCTTGGCCGCACCCTGGAAGTGGCGGTGGAAGCCGTTCGGACCGAGCAGCCACAGGTCATAGCGGCCCTGGGCGTCCAGCGGCCAACGCTCGCGCAGCGGCATGCCCGGCAGCAGCGTGTAACGGCGCGGCACCGCCTCCAGCCGCAGCCGATCGTAGACATGCAGCACTGCCGCTGCGCCCTCGCAAGACAACGCCAGGTCAACGCCCGCGACGTCGACCGCAGCAATCGACGCCTGCGGTCGATAGGGAAGGGCACGCGCCGGGCGTACACCGCTTTCCTGTTTCGCTGGCTTCAGCCCCTCTGGCAGCGCGGGCACGGTGCGCCCCGGCAAAGCAGCGGCGCGTGCGGCCACCGCGCTCACGTCGGGCAGGCCGCGGACGAACGGGCGGGTATCGCGCTGGGCAAAGTCGAACGCAGTGCTGAGGTCGCCGCAGACCGCGCGGCGCCACGGCGAGATGTCCGGCGCGGACACACCAAAGCGGCGTTCGATCAGTCGAATGACCGAGGTGTGGTCGTACACCTGCGAATCGACCCAGCCACCGCGGCTCCAGGGCGAGATCACGTACAGCGGCACGCGCGGGCCCAGTCCATACGGGCGGCCGCGCAGTTCGGCGAAGTCGTACTTCTCATCTCCCGGTGCCGGGTGACGGTGGTACTCGCCTTCGGTGCTGACCGAGGACGCACCTGCCCAGCCACCGTCCACAGGCGAAGGCGGTGCCGGTGGTGGCATGTGGTCGAAGAAACCGTCGTTCTCGTCGAACATCAGCAGCAGGGCGGTGCGGCTCCACACCTGCGGATCGGCGGTCAGTGCATCCAGCACGCGCGCGGTATAGGCCGCGCCCTGGGCCGGGCTGGAGGGGCCGGGATGCTCGCTGCCGGCCGCGTCGGCGATGATGAAGCTGACCTGCGGCAGGCGTCCGTCGATGACGTCCTGGCGCAGCTGCGCCAGGCCACGCGTGCTGACCCCGCGTGCGCGCAGCTGCGGGTCATGCCCCGGCGCAGCGCGGTAGGCCTGGCGGAACGCCTCGAAGCCGGCCAGCGGGTTGTCGGTGAAGTTGTCGGCCATGTCCTGGTAGATCTGCCAGGATACCCCCGCCTTCTGCAGGCGTTCGACATAGCTGGCCCAGCGGTACGACGCAGGATGCCCGCCGTGCTCGGGGAAGTTGTCGTGCGAGTTGGCGATCACCGGGCCGCCGGCGCGGGCGGCAGCATCGTTGTGGCCGGTCCACAGGAACACCCGGTTCGGGTTGGTTCCGGCCTGCATCGCGCAGTGGTAGGCGTCGCAGATGGTGAAGGCATCGGCCAGGGCGAACTGGAAGGGCAGGTCGCTGCGCTGGAAGTAGCCCATCGAGTGGTTCTGCTTGGCTTTCGGCCATTGCCCCATGCGTCCGTGGTCCCAGGCCCGCTGTGCATCCGGCCAGGTGTGCGGCGTGCCTTCCACGCGCATGTAGCCGAAGTGCGCGGCGGTATCCAGCGGGAACGGCGCAATCGCGCGCTTGCCGCTGGCGTCGGGCTGCAGCCACAGGCTGCGCGCGCGGGCGCCGGCCTGCAGTGCCTGCGCCGGAGCGACGAAGCGATCGCCGAAACCCCGCACACCCGGCAGCGTGCCGAAGTAGTGGTCGAACGAACGGTTCTCCTGCATGAACACCACGATGTGCTGCAGGTCTTCCAGGCTGCGGGTCCGCGCGGCGGGGGCGATCGCGGCGGCCCGGGCGATGCTGGGCAGCAGCGGGGAAAAGCCGGCGGCAACGCCGGCCTGCAACAACCGGCGTCGGCCGATATCGGTCACGGGCTCACTCACAGGTCCACACGGAAGGAGATGCCGACGGTGCGCGGAGCGCCGATGAAGGCGTTGTCGCGGCCGTCCACCCCCGCAAGATACCGCTTGTCGGTGAGGTTGCTCACCACCAGGTTGGCACCCATGCCCTTCAGGCGCGGCGAAAGGCCCTGCAGGTCGAAGCCGATGTTCGCGTTGAACACGGTGGCCGAGGGCAGCTTGTTGACGTTGGCGGCGTCGAGGTAGCGGGTGCCCAGGTAACGGCCGGACAGGCCGAAGTTCCAGTTCTCGCCCTGCCAGTCCGCCGAGAGTACGAGGGTCTGTTCGGGTTGGCCGATCACCTTGGCGCCGTCGACGATGCCCAGCTGGGTATCACGCGCGGCATCGCCACTGCCCAGGTACTTGGAGCGGTTGTAGGTATAGGCGGCGTTGAGGCGCCAGCCGTTGTCCCAGCCATAGCCGAACGCCGCTTCCAGGCCGTTGCTTTCCACGCCGCCGAAGTTCTCGTAGACGCCGTCGGTCTCGCCCAGGTAGTCGATGCCGCTGACGAAGCCGGCCGGCAGGTAGACGATGCGGTTGTCGAACTTGATGTTGTACAGCGTGACCGAGGCGGTCAGGGGCCAGCGGCTGATGCGCATGCCCATTTCAATGTTGTCGGCGGTCTCCGGCTCGACGTTGCGGAAGCGCTGCGGGTCGATCTCGCCGAGCACGCCGGAGGGGATGGCGGCGAAGTTCTGCGAGAAGCCCGCGAACAGCTCCATGCCTTCCACGCCGGGCGCCCAGGTGAAGCCGGTGGACAGCAGCGGATCGGACCTGGAGTCGGATGTGACGTGCTCGCTGGCACCGATCACGCGGCGGCGCGACTGGTCCACGAAGAACTGCTTCACGCCGAGGCGCGCGCTGAACGGGCCGAATCGGGCCACGTCCTCGACGTAGTACATCTGTTCGTCGACCTTGTACTTGTCCTCGAACTGTACCCAGTACGGCTGGTGGTCGAAGGCGATGTCCTGGCCGACGTTGAGCAGGCGATGCCAGTCGCGGCGTGCCGAACGGTCCAGCTTCTCCACCCACAGGCCGCCGCGGATCGTGTTGTCGACTGCGCCGAAAGTCTGGCGCCATTCGACGTCGGCGGTCACGCCCATGCGGTCGTTGTCGTAGTGGGTGTGGCGATACGACTGCGCGCCCAGCACGTTGCCGGCGTAGCAGTTCGGATCGTACTCGGCGGTGAAGCCCAGGCGCGGGCTGCAGCTGGCCAGGCGCTGCGCGGCACTGCCATCGGGATTGACGAAGAAAATCTGGCCACGGTTGCTGCCGCCGTACACGCTCTTGCCACCGAGGTATTCCGACTCCGGGCGACCGGCTCCGTCATCGCTGACCTGCGCCAGATACGGTGGCAGCCAGTCGCCGCGGCCTTGCATGCGGTGCCCGTAGGCGGCCACCGAGGCCTTGAAGCCGTTGCCACCGTCGAAGGCCGCGCGCAGGTAGCCGAAGGTGTTCTCGCGCAGCGCACGCGAGCCGGAACGGTAGTTCTGGTCCAGGTAGGGAATGCCGGTGAGGGTACCGACCAGGTTGTCGCGATCCGGATTGGTCGCGAAGCCCTTCGGTGAGACGCTGGTGTACTCCGGCTCGTCCGCATCGTTGTAGGACAGGTAGCCGGTCAGGGTCCAGCGATCCAGTTCGGTGATGAACTTGCCGGCGATGTGGTCATTGCTGGTCCTGCCGCTGCCATCGATCCAGTCATGCACGCGCGCCGACGAGGCACTGACCCAGGCGCGGGTGTGGCCGCCGAGCAGGCCGGTGTCGTAGCGCACGTAGTACTTGCGTGCCTCGTTGTCACCGGCGCCGACCACGAAGCGCAGGCGGCTGTCCTGCAGCGGATCGCTGGTGAGGAAGTTGAGGGTGCCGCCCAGGGCCTCGTTCGAGCGCGAGGAGATATCGGCGGTGCCCTGGCTGACTTCCACCGTTTCCAGGTCGAGGGTGTCGATGTAGCGGTTGGCCAGCGAGCCGCCGCCGTAACCCGAGCCACCATTGGGCAGGCCGTCGATGGTGGTGCCGATCTGCTGGGTATCACGGTTGGTGACGAAGCCACGCATGCTGATCTGCGTGCCCCACACCGACGAGCCGGTGGCATCGGCCTCGCTGACCACCACGCCGGGCACTTCGTTGAGCGCGTCGTTGACGCTGCTCATCACGGTCTGCCGGTTCAGCGTTTCCGCACGCACGGAAGTCTTGGCATAGCTGGTGGCCTGACCGATCACCTGCACCTGGTCGAGGGTGCGGGCCTCACTGCTGCGCGCTTCAGCGGCATCGCCCTGCGGTGCTTCGGCCAGGGCGTCCAGTGCGGGAGCGATCAGCAGGGCAAGCAGCGAGACACGGGGAAAGCGCGCAGACGTTCGCATCGAGACCGGACCTTCAGAGCAGGGAAGCCCCGGAGTGTCGGCAGCGCCAATGACATCGGCATGACGTGGCGATGCAGGAATCGTGTTGTG
The DNA here is from genome assembly GCF_049384325.1 of Stenotrophomonas sp. CASM114. Classification (NCBI taxonomy): domain Bacteria; kingdom Pseudomonadati; phylum Pseudomonadota; class Gammaproteobacteria; order Lysobacterales; family Lysobacteraceae; genus Stenotrophomonas; species Stenotrophomonas sp. CASM114. The sequence continues at coordinate 117,367 of NZ_JBMRGJ010000006.1, forward strand.
CGACGGCCGGCACCCGCCGCCTGCTTCAGTACCGTGCGTCCTTGGGCTTCGGGTCACGCGGCCAGTCCTTGCCCTTGTTGGCGAAGTCCGGCCGCGGCTGGTTGATGAAATAGCCGGCGATGTCCACCGCATCCTGGTCCGGCATCACCTGCTGCCCCAGCGGCGGTGCGCGGGTCACTGCCGGTGGCATGTTGTGCTTGATGAAACCGGCCGCCTTGTACAGGCGCGCCATGCCGGCACCGATGTTGAAGCTGTGGTCGCCCCACAGCGGCGGGAAGGCGATGTCACCGCTGGCATCGCGTCGGCCTTCGCCGTTGTCGCCATGGCAGGCGGCGCACTGCACGGCATACAGCGCCTGGCCGCGGACCGGGTCCGGAGTCAGCGTGCTGTCGATGGGGCCCTCACTGGGCGCGGCCACTTTTGCACCCTCTGGCACCGGGCTGCTCAGCCACGCCATGTAGTCGAGCATCGCGCGCATCTGCGGTGCGTCCTTCGGCAGCGGCTTGCCGTTCATCGAGCGCTGCAGGCAGCCATTGATGCGCTCGGTCAGCCCGATCACCTTGCCCGGGCGCGGCATGTAACGCGGATAGGCACCGCCGCCGGTATTGAAGTAGTGGTTGCCGAACGGTCGCTTGCCCTCGGCCATGTGGCACGAATTGCAGTTCAGATCGTTGCCGACGTTGTCCGGAAGCAGGCGCGCGGTCTCGTTGAGGATGCGCCGGCCGAGCATCACCGATTCGGCATTGCCCAGGCCGGCGATCTCCTCGGCACTGGGCGCGTGGTAGTGGGCGACCACCTTGCCCTGTGCATCGAGGATATCGATCGTACTGGCTACGGCGGCATCCAGGCCCGGGTGCAGGTGACGATAGGCGAGGGTGCCCGCACCGGCCAGCAGCACCACGGTGATCGCACTACCGAGCAGCAGGCGGGAACGTTTGCGCGAACGCTTCATCGTGCGGCCTCCTGCGGAACGTAGTGCACCGGCTTGTCACGCACCACCCGGCGCATGCGTGCCACCTCGACCTCGCTCACCGCGCTGGCCTGGTTGCCCCAGCTGCTGCGGATGAAGGTCAGGATCTGTGCCAGCTGCGCGTTCGGCAGCTGCTCGAAGCCGGGCATGGTGAAGGCCATGCGGTCGTGCGGGGTATGCGGCGTGCGACCCCCGATCAGGGTCACCTGCACCAGCGAACTGGGGTCGTCGGCGAACACGATCGAGTTGCCGGCCAGGGCCGGATAGACGCGTGGCATGCCGCGCCCGTCGGCACGGTGGCAGGCCTGGCAGTGCTCGGCATAGGCCAGCGAACCGGCCACGCGATAGTCGCCACTACGCAGCGCGGCGGTGGTGGTGTCGGTACCAGGCGACCACTGCGCACTGCGTCCCTCACGCGCCGGCAGCTGCTTCAGGTAGCGCGCCATGGCCAGCAGGTCAGCGTCGGACAGGTACTGCGTGCTGTGCTCGACCACGTCGGCCATGCCACCGAAGGCTGCCGATCGATCGGTGCGCCCGGTGCGCAGGAAGTCGACGATCTCGCCCTCGCTCCAGCTGGCCAGGCCGGTCGATTCATTGCGCAGGTTCTTCGCATACCAGCCTTCCAGCACCGAGCCGGACAGGAACTGGCGGCTGCCATCGTCGGCCATCGCCTTCTCCTGGAACGCCAGCCCACGTGGTGTATGACAGGCGCCGCAGTGGGCCAGGCCCTCAACCAGTTCAGCGCCACGCTGCTGGCCCACATCCAGCGACGGATCCGGGTTGAAGCTGCGCGGGCGCGCGAACAGCAGCTGCCACCATGCCAAAGGCCAGCGCATGTTGGCCGGCCATGGAATCGTGCTGTCGGCGTTGCTTTGCTTCACCGGCTTCACCGAGCCCATGAAATAGGCATACAGCGCCTTGATCTCGGCATCGCTGGCGATCACGTACGAGGCATACGGCATCGCCGGATACAGCGGCTGGCCGTCGTGGCGGATGCCGCGGCGGACCGCGCGTTCGAAATCGGCGTAGTCGTAGGCACCAATGCCGGAGTCCGGATCGGGGGTGATGTTGGTCGAATAGATCGTGCCCATCGGCGTCTGCATGCCCAGGCCACCGGCGAACGGCTTGCCGCCCGGCGCGGTGTGGCAGGCCGCGCAGTCGGCGGCACGTGACAGGTAGCGCCCCTGCGCGATCAGCGCCGGGTCGTGGATGTCGACCTGCGCGGTCTGTCGCGGTGCGAACCAGTAGGGCGTGCTGCGGGCGATGCCGTAGGCGGCGGCCACCGTGGCGGCCAGGGCAATGGCGAGCTTGAACGAGATGCGCATGGCGGCACTGTGGGCACTCCCGGGCGCGCGTTCATTGATCCGGATCAATGACTGAACGGATACAGCTTTTACACCAAACTGAATCGTTCCTGCGTTGTCATCAAGCCGTCATCCGTGCGCGATAGATGGCCGGTCTATTGGGCGTTACCGTCCCAATCTGTCTGATTCACCCCTATGACGTGATATGAAGCGCCTGCTGCTGTTGTTGCTGGCGTGCGCCGGCCTGTGGCTGGCCGCATGCTCATCCTCGATCAACGCCTCGTCCACCTCACTCGCCGATCAGCTGATCGCGCCGGGCGGCGTGTCGACCCTGCTCGATCGTCCGCGCATCGCCGCGGCCATCGCCGAACTGCCCAACCGCCATGGCTTCGCGGCGGGCCGCGATGGCGTGCCGATCTTCTGGCGCGTATTCGATCCGGGCGACTACGGCGCGCGTTACCGCTACCTGCCGCAGCGCCACGAGAACGGCCTGCCGCTGGATACCGGCCTGAGCCTGGCCGTGCCGCAGCCGTTCCGCGCGCAGGCGCCGCGCGGCACCGTGGTGCTGCTGCATGGGTGGATGATGAACGGTGATTCGATGCTGCCATGGTCGCTGCAGCTGGCCGAATCCGGCTACCGCGTGGTCACGCTCGACCTGCGCAACCATGGCCAGTCCGGCACCGGCCCGTCCGGCTATGGCACCTATGAGTCGGATGACGTGGTCGATGTGATCGGCGAGCTGCGCGCGCGCGGCGAAGTGACCGGGCCCCTGTACCTGTTCGGTGTGTCCTATGGTGCGGCCACGGCGGTGTTCACCGCCGACAAGCTGGGTGACCAGGTCGAAGGCGTGGTGGCGATGGAATCGTTCGCCAATGCCGGCGTGGCGATCCGCACCATGATCCCGCACCTGATGGGGCTGCAGCCGGAAGGCCTGAAAGCGCAGGCGGTGGCGTCGTACGCGCGCTGGCGCTACGGCGGCCAGGACATCAACCAGGTGATCGCCGCCGCCAGCCGCCGCATCGACGTCGATCTGGACCGCGTGGACGTCGCGCGTGCGTTGGCCGATACCCGCGCCTGCGTGCTGTTGCTGCACGGGCAGGGCGACCAGCACATTCCGGTCAGCCAGGGCCGCGAACTGGCCCAGGCCAACCCGCGCGCGCACTACATCGAAATGCGCGGCGAGGACCACATCACCCTGCCGCTGCGGCTGGACCTGCTGGCGGGCGTGGTCGATGACTGGATGGCGCGCGACGAGCACCATCCGCAGAGCGCGTGCCCGGCACCGCAGCTGCCGGCCCAGGCGGAGTGGCTGACGCGCAGCTGAGAAAAGGGGACGGAGGGGATTAAGTCGTTTCCAGGCCAGGTGTGCGGGAAACGACTTAATCCCCTCCGTCCCCTTTTTCTGTCAGGCCACGCGTCGTGCCAGTGCGCGGGCAGACGCCGCGACGCCGAGCAGCAGCGCGGCCACGCACAGGAAGGCGAAACCGAGGCTGGTGGCATGCGCCAGTGCGCCGATCGCTGCCGGACCGGCGAGGATGCCGGCGTAACCCAGTGTGGTCACCGCGGTGATGGCGATGCTCTCCGGCATCACCCGCTGCTGGCCCGCCATCGAGAACAGCGCCGGCACGATGTTGGCGCAGCCCAGCCCGACCAGTACGTAGCCGGCCAACGCCACCGGGAACGAGGGCACCAGCGTGGCCAGGGTGAAGCCCGCCGCAGCGGTGATGCCGCCGATGACCAGCGTGCGGGTCCGGCCGAGGCGCTCGACGATGCCGTCGCCGAACAGGCGCATCGCGGTCATCGCCAGGGTGAACAACGCAAAGCCGGCCCCGGCCTGGTCGCGCGGTACCTGCCGCACTTCCGCCAGGAACACCGCACTCCAGTCCAGCATTGAGCCCTCGGCAAGGAACACCACGAAGGCCAGCACGCCGATGAACAGGACCACGCCGTGCGGCAGCGCCAATAGCGGGCCTTCGTGCAGGATCCGTTGCGGACGCCAGTGCGGTGCCGACAGCACGGCAACCAGCAGCAGCGCGGCCACCGAAAGCAGCGCGGCCAGCCACAGCGGCGTGCCGAGGATCAGCAGCCCGGTCATGCAGCCGGCGCCGACGAATCCACCGATGCTGTAGAAGGCGTGGAAGCCGGACATCATCGCGCGTCCGGCGTCGCGCTCGACCGCCACGGCCTGCATGTTCATCGCGCAATCCAATGCACCGACGCCGGCGCCGAACACGAACAGCGCTGCGCCCAGCGCCACGGGCGAGGGTGCCAGCACCAGCAAGGGCAGGGCGCCCAGCATCATCGCGCAGGTGATCACCATCACCCGACGGCATCCCAGCCGTCCGGTCAGCGCACCTGCCAGTGGCATCGCCAGCAGCGAGCCGAGCCCGAGGCACAGCAGCACGGCGCCGAGGCTGGCGTCGGACAGCCCGGCCTTGGCCTTGGCGTAGGGGACCATCGGTGCCCACGCGGCGGTGGCGAATCCGGGAATGAAGAAGGCGGCGCGGGTGGCGTGCTGCTGGGCACGTGGGGATGAAGGCGTCATGCTTGATGCGAAGCTCCGGGAGAGCTCCATGAAATCGTTATCAGGCCAGGTCGGCAAGTGCCATGCATGACATCAAACGACGCATACGATTGCAGTGACCCGATTGCGTCACCAGCGATTAACGCCACGCACGGACAGTGGCTGCACAGTCGGCATTCCGCCGGCCGCTGCCGGAGACCTGTACATGAGCACGACACCGACCATCCTCCTTGTCCATGGATTCTGGGGCGGGGCCGCACATTGGGCCAAGGTGATCCTGGAACTGCATCGCAACGGCCACGACCGTGTGCAGGCGGTGGAACTGCCGCTTACCTCGCTGGCCGACGACGCAGAACGCACCCGGAAAATGATCCGGCAGATCGACGGGCCGGTGCTGCTGGTCGGCCACTCCTACGGCGGCGCGGTGATCAGCCAGGCCGGTAGCGAGCCCAACGTGAAGGGCCTGGTCTACATCGCTGCCTTCGCGCCTGATGCCGGCGAGAGCCCCGGTGGCATCACCCAGCAGCACCTGCCGGAGGCAGCGCCGAACCTGGCACCGGACAGCGATGGCTACCTGTGGCTGCGTGCGGACAGGTTCCATGAGAGCTTCTGCCAGGACCTGAGCGCCGACGAGGGCCGGGTGATGGCGGTGACCCAGAAGGCGCCGTTGGCGAGCACCTTCGGTGATGCGGTCAGCGATCCGGCCTGGAAGCACAAGCCGAGCTGGTACCAGCTGTCCCGCCAGGACCGCATGATCGCGCCGGACAACCAGAAGGCCATGGCCACGCGCATCCAGCCCAAGCGATTGCTGGAGCTGGATGCCAGCCATGCCTCGCTGGCCTCGCAGCCGAAGGAAGTGACCGCGCTGATCCTGGAGGCCTGCGCCGCCATCGGCGGCTGAGCCTGCGCGGCGCGTCGCACCGCACGACAGGATTCCACCTTCGGCGAGATCACCAACCCGGCCACGCAGGCCAAGGTGGTACATCGCACCCAACCGTATTGGTTGCTGGATGCGATGGCGCGTTATGAATTCAGTGATCGCCTGTCGGCCACGCTCAACGTCAACAACCTGCTGGACAAGCGCTACTACACGATCTTCAGCTGGTACAGCACCTACACCTGGGGTGAGCCGCGCAATGTGCGGCTGGCGATGACGTACAGGTTCTGACGCGGGTCCTGTAGAGCCGAGCCCGCGCTCGGCTGGCTGTCACACCGCAGCCGAGCGTGGGCTCGGCTCTACGGAAATGCGCCCGCGATGCTTTGCGGCATCGCGGGCGTTGTGGTTACAGCGGCAGGTCGAACACCAGCACTTCGGCGTCGTTGCCGTTTTCCAGGGTCAGCTGCGCTTCGTCGCTGACCTGCAGTGCATCACCGGCTTCCAGGGTGATGCCATTGACCTGCAGCTGGCCTCGGGCAACCTGCACATAGGCACCACGGCCATTGCCGAGCGCGTGGTGCAGCTTCTGGCCGCCATCGAGGATGGTGGCGAAGATGCGGGCATCCTGGTGGATGCGCAGCGAACCGTCGGCGCCGTCCGGCGAAGCGATCAGGCGCAGCTGGCCGCGCTTGGTCTCCGGGGCGAAGTGGGTCTCCTCGTAGGACGGCGTGATGTTCTCGCGGTCCGGGAAGATCCAGATCTGCAGGAAGTGCACGGTCTCGTCGGCCGAGTGGTTGAATTCGCTGTGGCTGACACCACTGCCGGCACTCATGCGCTGCACGTCGCCGTAGCGCAGCACCGAGCCGGTGCCCATCGAGTCCTTGTGCTCCAGCGCGCCGCCCAGCACATAGGAAACGATCTCCATGTTGCTGTGGCTATGGGTGCCGAAGCCCTGGCCGCCGATCACCTTGTCTTCGTTGATCACCCGCAGCGGGCCGAAGCTGACGTAGCGGGGGTCGTAGTAGTTGGCGAAGGAGAAGGTATGGCGCGAGGACAGCCAGCCATGCTCGGCCAGGCCACGGGTAGCGCTCTTGCGGATCTGCAGCATGATGGAATCTCCTTGTTCGATGGTTTCGATGGGGCGGGGTGAGGCGGGAGTTGCCGTGTTTCCCCGTTGGAGAGAAGTATCCGCTTGCGCCCGGGGTTTGAAAAACGGATAGTTTTGACGGCCATCATCGAAAAATTCGAATGCTCAAGCTCAGCCTCGATGCCCTGCAGATCCTGGATGCCATCGACCGCCGCGGCTCCTTTGCCGGCGCCGGCAAGGCCCTGCACAAGGTGCCCTCGACCATTTCCTACACCGTGGCCAAGCTGGAGGAGGACCTCGGCGTGCAGCTGTTCGACCGGGTCGGCCCGCGTGCCGAACCGACCGAGGCCGGACGCGCCCTGCTGGACGAGGGTCGGCATCTCCTGCGTGCGGCCCGCGAGCTGGAGCTGCGGGTGCGCCGGGTGGCGTCGGGCTGGGAGACCGAACTGACCCTGGCGGTGGACTCGGTGTTCCCGACCTGGCTGCTCGGCCCGGACATCGCCGCGTTTCGTGAAGCGGAGGCGCCGACCCGGCTGCGGCTGATCGGCGAGGCCCTGTCCGGCACCTGGGAGGCCCTGCTGGACCGGCGCGCCGACCTGCTGGTCGGGGCGCCGGGCGAGGGGCCCAGTGGCGGTGGTTACGTGGTCGAGCCGCTGGGCACGGTGGAGTTCGTGTTCGCGGTCGCACCGGATCATCCGTTGGCCAAGGTGCCGGGCGTGCTCGGTCGCGAGCAGCTGGTCGAGCACTGCGCGATCGCCGTTTCTGATTCGGCGCGGCGGTTGCTGCCGCGCACGGTGGGCCTGTTGATGGGGCAGGAGATGCTGACCGTGCCTGACATGGCCAGCAAACTGAAGCTGCAATGCGAAGGTGTGGGCTTCGGCTTCCTGCCCGAGCCGTGCGCGCGCGCTGCAGTGGCGCGTGGCCAGCTGGTGATCCGCGAGGTGGAGGAACACAAGCCGGAGGAAACGTTCTGGCTGGCCTGGCGCACCGGCGAGGACGGCGCGGCACTGCGGTGGTGGCGCGAGCGCCTGCGCAGGCCGGAGCTGCTGTCGCAGTGGTGGCAGGCAATGGCCAAGGGGTAGGGGTTTGGCAGGGCTGCGCCCTGCACCCGCCGAGGCCAAAGCAACAGCAACAGCAACAGCAACGGCAACAGCAACAGCGTGCATTCCGTGAGGTGGCGGGTTGGGTCCGGCTGCGGGAGACGCTGCAAGTACGTCCATGTAAGCTCGGTCGCCGCATCCATGCGGCTCACGCCCCCGCAACCGGACCCACCCCGCCTTCGACAGTTTTCCGCGATCTGTCGGAACGGCGTACTGCTCTGGTAGGTGTCGACCTTGGTCGGCACGGTGGATCCACGTCATGCGTGGATGAATTCACTCGATATCTGACAGATGTGTCGACCAAGGTCGACACCTACCAACAGCCGCGTGAACCTGTCGAAGGTCGGGCGGTGTCGGAGTGCGGGGTGTCAGCCGCATGGGCCCGAGGCATGCCTCGGGCGGGTTGGGCAGGACGCCCAACCCCGGTCTTGCCGTGTGCGCAGGAAAGCGCACACGAGCAAGCGGCTGCCAAGCCTGCATGGACGTACTTGCGGCGTCCCCGCACTCCGACACCGCCCCGCCAACCTACGGAATGCGTGCTGCTGCTGTTGTCGTTGAGGTTGCCGGCCAGCGGCCGGCACTACCAGGGGTGCAGGGCGCAGCCCTGCCGAAAAACACGCATAAAAAAAACAGCAGGCCGAGGCCTGCTGTTTCGGTGTAATGGTGCGCCCGGAGAGATTCGAACTCCCGACCGCCTGGTTCGTAGCCAGGTACTCTATCCAACTGAGCTACGGGCGCCAATTACATAAACTTGTTGTGCTGACTGTGTATGGTGCGCCCGGAGAGATTCGAACTCCCGACCGCCTGGTTCGTAGCCAGGTACTCTATCCAACTGAGCTACGGGCGCGCGGTACACAATCAAATTTTACTGCATTTCCAGCGGCGGATGCTGAAAACCTGTCGAGTGGTGCGCCCGGAGAGATTCGAACTCCCGACCGCCTGGTTCGTAGCCAGGTACTCTATCCAACTGAGCTACGGGCGCCCTGCGACAGGAGCGGAATTATGCGGATGTCGGCGCGCACCGTCAACAGTTTTGTGAAAATTTTCATCCAACTGAATGAAAAAGCGGTCCGCCACAGCGTCAGGGGCCTTCAGCCAAGCGAAATGATCGGCACGCGTGCCCAGTTCCTGCGCCGACAGCACGCGCAGCTGCGCGTCCACATTCGGCAGCTTGGCCAGCAATGTCTGCATCGATCCGGTCGGTGCCAACCAGTCGTGTTCCATCAACACCGCCTGCGCGCTGCCATGCACGCGCGCCATCTGTGCGTCGAGGTCTTCGTCCATGCCGGCCGCGGCATAGTGGTTGTTCAGGCCCACGCGCGCCCAGTCGGCGATCAGTCCGCGCGCTTCGGTGCCGCCGAAGCCGAGGCGCCGGCCATGCAGCACGCCTTGGCGCTGTGCGATCCACGGCAGGAAGCGGTAGACCAGTGGCAGCAGCCAGCCCCGCGGTGGCGGGAAGCCGCGCCAGAACGGTGAGCCGCTGGCCGCCAACCACAAGCGGTTGAAGTGCTGCGGATTGCGGCCGGCATGCACGCAGGCCAGCTGACCGCCGAGGCTGTGGCCACCGATGATCCAGGGCAGCGCGCCGGCCTCGTCATCCGCCGCGACAAGGACCGCCTGGCTGGTGGGCAGATCCTGTTCGAGTACCTCGCGATAGCCCCAGTCCTGCGTGCGCGACGGCCGCAGTGAGCTGCTGCCATTGCCGCGCCACTCGTGCAGGTACACCGCCACGCCCTTCGCCGCCAGCGCCTGCGCCAGCGGCAGGTAGTGGCGCGCGGCCACGCCCAGTGCAGGCAGCCACAGCAGGCGCGCGATGGGCTGTGCAGGCACGCAGGCAATCACTTCGTAGCGATGGCCATCAGCGCACTGCACGGCGAGGACGTCCGGTGTGAGGCTCATGCGTGTGGTGCCGCGCCGAAGTGATCGAGCACCAGCACCTCGCTGCGGCCGGGGGCATAGCCCTGCTGCAGGCCGCGTGCAACGTAGTCGATACCGGCTTCGCAGGCATTGGCCAGGCTCAAGCCGTTGCACAGTTGCGCGGCGATGGCCGAGGCCAGCGTGCAGCCGGTGCCATGTGCGTCCAGCGGCAGGCGGGCATGGATGAATTCTTCGCTGCTGACGCCGTCGAAGTAGCGGTCGATCACGCGGTTGCCTTCCTGCAGATGGCCACCTTTGAGCAGCACCGCACCTGCACCCAGGTCGAGCAGGGCGGAGGCCGCCCGTTCGGCGTCATCGCCGTTGCCGATCTTCCGTCCGACCAGCAGCTCTGCTTCCGGCGTGTTCGGGGTGATCAGCGTGGCCAGCGGGATCAGCCGCTCGCGCATCGCCTGCAGGGCGCTGTCTTCCAGCAGGCGCGCGCCGCTGGTGGCGACCATCACCGGGTCCAGCACCACGTGTGGCGGGTGATGGCGCTCCAATGCATCGGCGACGGCATTGATCACCTCGGCGTTGGCCAGCATGCCGAGCTTCACCGCGTGGATGTCGAAGTCGTCGAAGCAGGCGTCCAGTTGCGCGCGCAGGAAATCGATCGGCGGCACATGCACGGCGATGACGCCGCGGGTGTTCTGCGCGGTCAGTGCGGCGATCGCGGAGAGGCCGTGCACGCGATGCGCTGCAAATGCCTTCAGGTCGGCCTGGATGCCGGCACCGCCGCCGGAGTCGGAGCCGGCGATGGTGAGGGCGGAAACGGGAGTGGTCGGGCTCATCCAGCGATTGTGCCGTGGTCACCGTAAAGGCGGTAGCGTCGCCGCTGATAGATGGGGTCAGATCCCTTTTCCGCAGGAAAAGGGATCTGACCCCCGGAGCGCGGCCCTCAATGTCGCCAGCGCGCCCACTGCTGGTACAGCACATAACCCAGTCCGGTCAGGCCGGTCAGCAGGGCCGGGGCGAGCAGGGCGTCGTACTGCCAGCGCACGAACAGCCAGGCGCCGAGGATGCCGCCGGCGAGGAAGCCGCTGATGATCAGGCCGCTGAGGGTCAGTCGCCGTACCTGCAGTGGCAACCCGCGCAGCAGGTGGCCCAAGCCGATGCCGAGGTCGGTGAACATGCCGCTGAGGTGGGTGGTGCGCACCACCGCGCCGCTGAAGGTGGTGGCCATCGCATTCTGCAGGCCGCAGGCCATGGCAGCAGCCAGTGCACCCCATATCTGGTGCCGTTCGAACAGCGGAATGGCTATCAGCAACAGTGCTGACTCCAGCGCCAGCGCCACGCCGTAGCGTCGGCCCAGCTGCAGGGTGCTGTCCTGGATCAGCAGGCCGCTGAGCATTGCCCCCAGCGAGAACGCGATCAGCAGTCCCCACAGGTGGCCGACCGCGCGCCAGTCACCCTGGGCCAGTGCCATGCCGAGCTGGCTGGTACTGCCGGTCATGTGGCTGACCGCCTGGTGCTCGAAACCGAGGAAGCCGACCACGTTGACCATGCCGGCCACGCACGAGAGCGCGACCGCGCCGATCCAGACCCAGGTGGGCAGGCGTATTCCCATCGGCGGGGCCCCTCAGGGCCCGCCGAAGCCGCCGTTGAACTGCAGCTCGCTGAAGGTGTTGCTGGCCGGGTCGAACACCGCGCCCCAGAACTGCGCGCCGCCATCGCAGACGCGGATCGCTTCGCGGGCCGGATTGATGCCGCTGTCGTCGGGCAGGTGGAAGGCATTGATGTAGATCAGCCGTCGGCCTGCGCTTTCGATGCCGACGTACTGCCGGTCAAAGTCGAGCACCTTCGGCACCTGGGCCTCCAGCGAGGACAGATTCGCTTCCAGCTGGTCGATCTGCTGCCGGCTGGGTGCCCAGTAGCCGCTGACCCGCCCGGCCTCGCGGCCGGGGCTGGGCCGCGAGCAGGTGTCGAGCACCTGCGCGGCGATGATCGGGCGGGTGACCACCCAGGACTGGCCGGTGCGCTCGGCGGTGGGCACACTGGCCGGGCCGCGCGTAGTCGTGCAGGCGCCCAGCACGGCTGCGAGGGTGATTGCAGCCGTGGGCAGCAGCAGGCGGGTGCGGCGGTTCACAACACCTCCGAAGCGTAATCGGCCAGGCGCGAACGCTCGCCACGGCGCAGGGTGATGTGTGCACTATGCGGCCAGTTCTTGAAGCGATCCACCGCGTAGGTCAGGCCCGAGGTGGTCTCGGTCAGGTACGGGGTGTCGATCTGCTCGACGTTGCCCAGGCAGACGATCTTGGTGCCGGGGCCGGCGCGGGTGATCAGCGTCTTCATCTGCTTCGGGGTGAGGTTCTGCGCCTCGTCCAGGATCAGGTAGCGCGACAGGAAGGTGCGGCCGCGCATGAAGTTCATCGAGCGGATCTTGATGCGGCTGGCCAGCAGGTCGTTGGTCGCCTGGCGTCCCCACGTGCCGCCTTCCTGGTTGTGCGTGAGCACTTCCAGGTTGTCGGTCAGCGCGCCCATCCACGGCGTCATCTTCTCTTCTTCGGTGCCGGGCAGGAAACCGATGTCCTCGCCGACGCTGACCGTGGCGCGGGTCATGATGATCTCGCGGTAGCGCTGCTGGTCCATCGTCTGCGCCAGGCCGGCGGCCAGCGCCAGCAGGGTCTTGCCGGTGCCGGCGGTACCCAGCAGCGTGACGAAGTCGATCTCCGGATCCATCAGTGCGTTGAGGGCGAAGTTCTGCTCGCGGTTGCGTGCGCTGATGCCCCACACGGCGTGGCTGCCGTGGCGGAAATCATCGACCAGCGACAGCACCACCTTGCCGTCACCGACCACGCGGCTGACGCGCAGCTCGACTTCATCTTCGCCGGGCAGGTAGACGTACTGGTTCGGGTACCACTCCTCGCCGTCCTGCGCCTGGATTTCGTAATGGGTACGGCCCTTGTCGCTCCAGCTGCGCAGGTCGTCGCCGTGGCGCTTCCAGAAGTCTTCCGGCAGCTCGGTAGCGCCGGTGTAGAGCAGGCTGAAATCGTCCAGCGCGCGGTCGTTCTCGTAGTCCTCGGACACGATGCCGGCGATGGCGGCCTTGATCCGCAGGTTGATGTCCTTGGAGACGAACACCACCGGCAGGTCGGGGGTTTCTTCCTTCAGGGCCAGGATCGCGCCGAGGATGGCGTTGTCCGGGATCACCTTGCCGAAGCTCTTGCCGGCGTCGAAATGGCTGGTCTGGAAGCGCAGCTTGCCGGCGCTCTGCTTGCCGCGCAGCTGCAGCCCATTCGGGCGCTGCAGCGGAATGCCGTCGGCCAGGTTGTCCAGGCCGGAGGCCTGCACCAGCTCGTTGAGGAAGCGGCTCACCTGGCGGGCGTTTCGGCTCGCTTCGGAGGTGCCCTTCTTGCCGTTGTCCAGCTCCTCGATCACCTGCATGGGCAGGTAAACGTCGTGCTCCTCGAATTTGAACAGCGCGGTCGGATCGTGCATCAGCACGTTGGTATCCAGCACGTAGATGCGCTTGCCTCGGGTCATCGTCGATTCCTGGTTACGGACAGGGAAAAACCACCACGGCCTGCTGCCGGGCAGGGTGATGGCAGACACAGTAGGCAGTGGGACTCACTTGGACTGGGAGGCCTTCAGTTCGGCGAGAACGGCATCGGCATGGCCGGCGACCTTGACCTTGCGCCAGGACTGCACGATGCGGCTGTCGGGGGAAATCAGGAAGGTGCTGCGTTCGATGCCACGTACCTGCTTGCCGTACATGTTCTTCATCTTGATCACGTCGAAGGCGCTGCACAGCGCTTCGTCGCCATCGCTGACCAGGGGGAAGCCGAAGCCCTGCCTGGCACAGAAATTGTCGTGCGACTTCACCGAATCGCGCGAGACGCCCAGCACGACCGCGCCGGCCTTCTTGAACTTCGGCAGCAGCGCGTTGAAGTCGATGCCTTCGGTGGTGCAGCCGGGAGTGCTGTCCTTGGGGTAGAAGTACAGCACCAGCCACTGGCCGGCATAGTCGCCGAGGGTGGCCTGGTCGCCACCGGACAGCGCCAGCGGCAGGGAGAGGGTGGTGCTGTCCAGGGTATCGCCGTTGTTCATGAGGTCCTTCTGTCGAGCCTGGGTTCTTTCCAAGACAATTGCATGAAACGCCACGCGCCCGTGAGAGGCGCGCGAAAAATCAGGAATTCATTCAGAACTTCATCGGGTCCATGATCGCGTCCAGGTTCAGGTGGTCGCAGAACTCAAGGAAATCGTCGCGCAGCGCGGCAATGTGCATGTTGGCCGGCACGCCGATGGTGACCTGTGCACTGAACATTTCCGCACCGGTCTGCATGGCGCGGTAGCGCGTGCTCTGCAGGTTCTCGATGGTGATGCCCTGGCGGTCGAAGAAGTCGGCCAGCTGGAACAGGATGCCCGGCTTGTCGGCGGCGATCACTTCGACGATGTACGGCAGCAGGTTGGACTGCGCCTGCTTGGCGGCGGTGCGGTACCAGACCAGCTTCAGGCCCTCCTCGCGCTCCAGCCGGGTCAGCATCGCCTCGAGCTTGGCCACCGAGTCCCAGGAGCCGGTGGCCAGGGCGGTGACCGAGACATCGCGGCCGACCGTGGCCAGGCGTGCGTCCACCAGGTTGCAGCCGCTGTCGGCGATGCGGCGGGTGACGGACAGCAGGGGGGACTCCGGATGCGTCGTATAGGCGTTGATCAGGAGGTGGTTTTCGCTCGGCGCGGGGCGCGGGGTGGTGTCGGTCAAGGCGATTCCGGGTAATGCATGCGTGAGTCTGAATGCCCGCCAGAGGCGGGGATCCACCGGTGTCCAGCATACTTGCCCGTGCTTTCGCGCCGCAAGTAACATTCAGGCCGCCCCCAGCCTTTCGTGGCGGGCGTTTCCCTTCCCAGCCAAGAGCAGCACGTCCTTGTCCCTTTCCGGCCTCATCACCGCGCTGGCGACCCCGTTCCGGGCCGACGGCGCCCTCGATCCCGATGGTTGGCAGCGCCTGCTGCACCTGCAACTGGAGGGTGGCGTCCATGGCGTTGTCGTGGCTGGCTCGACCGGCGAAGCGGCGACCCTGACCGATGCCGAGTACGACCAGCTGCTGGCCAGCGCCGTCGAACGCATCGGCGGCCGCATTCCGGTCATGGCCGGTACCGGCCTGTCGGGTACCGCCAAGACCATCGAACAGACCCGCCGTGCCGCCGCCCTTGGCGCCAGCCACGCGCTGGTGGTCACCCCGCCGTACGTGCGGCCGACCCAGGCTGGCCTGATCGCGCACTACCGCGCGGTGGCCGACCAGGGAGGGCTGCCGGTCGTGCTGTACAACGTGCCCGGCCGTACCGGCTGCGACATGCAGCCGGAGACCGTGGCCGAGCTGGCCAGCCACCCCAATATCGTCGGCATCAAGGAAGCGGTGGGTGACACCGGCCGGGTGCAGGCGCTGCTGGCGCTGCGCAGCCCGACGTTCGCGGTGCTCAGTGGCGACGACGGCACCGCCGCGCGTTCGATCCGGGCCGGCATCGATGGCCTGATCTCGGTCGGTTCCAACGTGCTTCCGGGCGCGTATCGCCGGATGTGCGAGCTGGCTGCCGCGCACGACCACGAAGCCACCGAGTCGTGGGACGCGCGCCTGCATCCCTTCCATGATTTCTGTGGCGTCGAACCCAACCCGATCCCGGTCAAGGCGCTGCTGCGCCGCATCGGCATCGGCCATGACCTGCGCCTGCCGCTGCTGCCGCTGTCGGCAGCACATCATCCCGCGGCCGACCACCTTGCCGGCGACATCGCCGCCCTCGAAGCCCTTTCCAGCCACTGACCTTCCGTCTTGGTCTGACCCAGGAGATTCACATGCGTCAATCCGTTTCCACTGTCCGCGTGCTGTCCTACGCCCTGCTTGCTGTAGCTGTTGCGGCCGGCACCACCGGCTGCTTCAAGCGTGGCGTCAAGGGCGACTACGCCCTGGCCCCGGAAATGCGCCCGCTGGAAGTACCGCCGGACCTGAACCTGCCCAACGCCACCACCGACAACAAGGTGCCGACACTGGCCTCGGCCACCAAGCCGGCGGCGCCGGTCGCCGCAGCCCCGGCGGTGGGCAACACCGGTTTCACCATTGCCGGTGGCAAGGATGAAGCCTTCGCCAAGGTCGGTACCGCACTGGAAGGCGTGGAAGGCGTGACCATTGCCAGCCGCGCGCAGCTGCTGGGCTCGTACGACGTGGCCTACGAAGGCAGCAACTTCCTGGTCCGCGTGGTGGCGGTTGATGCAGGTGCCTACATCTCCGCGGTCGACCCGCGTGGCCTGCCGGCCACCGCCGAAGCGCCGGTGAAGCTGATCGCCGCGCTGAAGGCGAAGCTGGCTCAGTAAGGGCCGCCCTGGTGGAGGCCGACCTTGGTCGGCGCTTCCGTGCCAACCAAGGTTGGCACCTACCGGAAGACGTGCCTTGGTAGAGGCCGACCTTGGTCGGCGCTTTTGTGCCAACCAAGGTTGGCACCTACCGAGAACAGAAAAGGGCGCCATGGGCGCCCTTTTCCGTTGCCGCCGCGGGCGCTTCTCAGCGCTCCAGCAGCTTCAGCTTGTCCGGCTTGCCGTCCCATTCGCCGGCGTCGGCGGGCGGGTCCTTGCGCACGGTCAGCACCGGCCATTCCTTCGCCAGCTCGGCATTGAGGGCAACGAAGCCTTCCTGGCCGGCGGGGACGTCGTCCTCGGGGAAAATCGCGTTGACCGGGCACTCCGGCTCGCAGAGGGTGCAGTCGATGCACTCATCCGGGTCGATCACCAGGAAGTTCGGGCCTTCGTGGAAGCAATCCACGGGGCACACTTCCACGCAATCGGTGTGTTTGCACTTGATGCAGTTTTCGGTGACGACAAAGGGCATGGGCTGGGGGTGGATCGATTCCTGAACCCGCCAATTCTAGAACAGGTTGGCCCCCGGTGTCGGGATGGGACGGAAAACGGGCGTCTGGCAGGCGCGGCCATTGGCGGCACGGCAGGGCGTGTGCGAGGCTGCGCGACAACCGGTCCTGGTGGCCGGGCTCCCTTCCCAGCAGGATCGTCCATGTCCCAGGCCCCGTCCCGCACCGCCTCCCACGGTGGTGAAAACACGGCGTTCATCGTCCTGATCAGTTGCGTGGCCACGCTTGGTGGCTTCCTGTTCGGCTTCGACAGTGGTGTCATCAACGGCACGGTCGATGGCCTGCGCCAGGCCTTCAACTCCAGCGAGGCGGCGCTGGGTTTCGAAGTTGCCTCGATGCTGCTGGGCTGCGCGATCGGTGCCTTCCTGGCCGGTTGGTTGGGCGACCGCCTGGGGCGCCGTGGTGTCCTGATCGTGTCCGCGCTGATGTTCCTGGTCTCGGCGCTGGGCGCCGGGGCGGCCCACGCGTCCTGGCTGTTCATCGCAGCCCGCGTGCTGGGCGGCTTTGCGGTGGGGGCGGCCAGCGTGATGTCACCGGCCTACATCGCCGAAGTCGCCTCGGCGCGCTATCGCGGCCGGCTGGCCACGGTGCAGCAGATGGCCATCATCTGCGGTTTGTTCGCGGCCTTCCTCAGCAATTACCTGCTGGCCCGCGCTGCCGGCGCCTCGACCGAGCCGCTGTGGCTGGGCCAGGAGGCGTGGCGCTGGATGTTCTGGATGCAGGCGCTGCCCTCCGCGCTGTTCCTGCTGTTGCTGCTGGTGATTCCGGAAAGCCCGCGCTTCCTGGTGCTGAAGGGCCGCCAGGGGCAGGCGAGGGCGGTGTTGTCGCGACTGTACGGCGAGGCCGCTGCCCGGGCCAAGCAGGCCGAGATCGAAGCCAGCCTGGCACAGGACCAGCACAAGCCGCGCTTCGGCGACCTGCGCAGCAGGGCTACCGGCAGGCTGCGCCCGATCCTCTGGGTGGGCATCGGCCTGGCCATGTTCCAGCAGCTGGTCGGCATCAACGTGGTGTTCTACTACGGCGCGGTGCTGTGGCAGGCGGTGGGCTTCTCTGAAAGCGACGCACTGCTGATCAATGTGCTGTCCGGCGCGCTGAGCATCGGCGCCTGCCTGCTCACCGTGCTGCTGATCGACCGCATCGGGCGCCAGCCGCTGCTGTGGGTCGGCTCGGTCGGCATGTCGGTGGCGCTGGTGCTGATGGTGGTGGCGTTTGCCAGCGGCAGCCTGGCCGGCGGGCGCCTGCAGCTGTCCGATGGCATGGGGCGGCTGGCGCTGGTCGCCGCCAACGTCTACGTGGTGTTCTTCAACATGTCCTGGGGCCCGGTGATGTGGGTGATGCTGGGCGAGATGTTCCCCAACCAGATCCGCGGCCCGGCGCTGGCGGTGGCGGGTGCGGCGCAATGGACCTCGAACTTCGCGATCACCGTGACCTTCCCGATGCTGCTGGCCGGCATCGGCCTGGCCGGCGCCTATGGCATCTACGCGGTCGCGGCGATCCTCTCGATCGTCTTCGTGGTCCGCTACGTGCGCGAGACCAAGGGCAAGGAGCTGGAGCAGATGGAAGGCTGACGGCGACTGGCTTCGGTTGCGTTCCGTTGGTGCCTGCTTGTCCAGAGTGTGAGGGGGCAGGCCGCCCTCTCCAGGACACGCAAGAGCCCACCCATGGTGCTCGATGGCGCCTTGCTCGCGTGCGCTGTCCTGCGCACTCGGCAAGACCAGGCTTGGGCTCCTGCCCAACCCGTCGGGCGCATGCGCCCAACCCATCGCGCCAACGGTCCTGGAGAGGGCGGCCTGCCCCCTCCTGACAGTTTCATGGTGCGTGCGGATGCGGCGAAGCGCTGGTCGGTTGTTGCCGCAGCTGGCGGGAAACCGTCCAGAGTCGGTGGGGTCACCCAGGGCAGGACCGTTGGCGCCAAGGATGGCGCCATCGAGCCCCCATGGATGGGTTCACGGCGTGTCCTGCCCTGGGTGACCCCACCGGCTCGAGCCGATTGCAGGGAGGCGCCAAAGCGACCAACCCGACCGCAATCACTGCAATCCCGGAAAACAGAAAAGCCCGCACAAGGCGGGCTTTTTCGGTTCCTGCTGCGGCGACTGGCGCTCCCTAGGGGACTCGAACCCCTGTTTTAGCCTTGAGAGGGCCACGTCCTAACCACTAGACGAAGGGAGCGTAACTGTGTCGCTGCCGAGGCAGGAGCGCTAGTATATGCACCTCGATGCCATTGGGCAATCCCGAAACTTCAACCGGAAGCGCCAACATCATTTCCTCTGCTACATCACCGTTCAGCCTGCGCGTCATCCCGCGCGACCAGCACACGATCTCCCGCAAGGACATCAGCCCGAACGCCCTGCGCGTGCTTTACCGCCTGCGCGATGCCGGCTTCGGCGCCTACCTTGTCGGCGGCGCGGTGCGCGATCTGCTGGTCAATGGCCAACCCAAGGATTTCGACGTGGCCACCGACGCCACGCCCGAGCAGGTCAAGCAGCTGTTCCGCAACTGCCGCCTGATCGGCCGCCGGTTCCGCCTCGCCCACGTAGTGTTCGGTCGCGAAATCATCGAAGTCGCCACCTTCCGTGCCAACAGCGATGACGGCAGCGGCGACCGCGAGATGGAAAACGGCATGCTCGTGCGCGACAACGTGTACGGCACCATCGAAGACGACGCCATCCGCCGCGACTTCACCTGCAACGCCCTGTACTACGCCATCGAGGACTTCTCGGTGCGCGACTACACCGGTGGTTTCGAGGACGTGCAGGCGCGCCTGATGAAGCTGATCGGCGACCCGGTGCAGCGCTACCAGGAAGACCCGGTACGCATGCTGCGAGCGGTGCGCCTGGCGGCCAAGCTCGGCTTCCAGATCGAAGAGGGTACTGCCGCGCCGATCCCGCACCTGGCCGGCCTGCTCAACGAAGCCGCGCCAGCGCGCCTGTTCGAGGAAGTGCTCAAGCTGTTCCTGTCCGGACACGGCGTGGCCAGCTTCGAAGGCCTTGAGCGTTACGGCCTGCTCGACGTGCTGTTCCCGGAAAGCGCCAAGGCGCTGAAAGCCAACCGCACCGGCGCGCTGCGCCGCATGCTGGTCGAGGGCCTGGCCAATACCGATGCGCGGGTGGCCAACGACGAACCGGTCTCGCCGGCGTTCCTGTTCGCGCTGCTGCTGTGGCCGGCGTTCTGCCGTGCACAGGCGACCCTGCTCAAGCAGGGCGTGGCACCGGAAGAGGCGCAGCGCCGCGCCGCCGACCGCGTCACCGTGCAGCAGTTGAGCACCATCGCGCTGCCGCGCCGCTTCTCGCTGCCGATGCAGGAAATCTGGCTGCTGCAGTCGCGCTTCAGCTCGCGCCAGCGCAAGCGCGTGTTCCGCACCCTGACCCATCCGCGCTTCCGTGCCGCGTTCGATTTCCTCAGCCTGCGCCAGGTGGCGTCGTCCGAGCACGCCGCCGATGTCGAGTTCTGGCGCGAAGCGCAGGCGCAGTCCGGTCGTGAGCTGGAGTCGTCGCTGGATGCGATGCACAGCGAAGATGGCGATGACGAGAGCGGAGCGCCGCGCAAGCGCCGCCGTCGCCGCCGTCGTCCGGGTGCCCCGGCCGGTGCAGCGGGCGAGTAGGCGATGACCCTTGCCTGGATCGGCCTCGGCGCCAACCTCGGCGACGCGGCCGCCACCGTCGGCGCGGCGATTGCCGCGCTGGACGGCCTGCCCGGGACCCGGCTGCGCCAGGCCTCGCGGCTTTACGCAACGCCGGCCTGGGGCAATGAAGACCAGCCGCCGTTCGTCAATGCGGTGGCCTCGGTCGAAACCACCTTGCCGGCCGATGAGCTGCTGCAGGCCATGCTGGCGCTGGAGCAGCGCTTCGGTCGCACGCGTGATCCGGCAGTGCACTGGGGCCCGCGCGCGCTGGACCTGGACCTGCTGCTGTATGGCGCGCAGGCGCTCGACCAGCCTGGGCTGAAGGTGCCGCATCCGTACCTGCACGAGCGTGCCTTCGTGCTGGTGCCGCTGGCCGAAATCGCGCCGGAACTTACAATTCCTGGCCATGGACGCGTGCAGGATGCAGTGATGCAGGTCGATGCCTGCGGGATCGCGCCGATAGGGTGATAATGCCCGGGTTATCTCCCCCGGTTATCAGCACATGAGCACCCACGCAGACAGCAAGCCCTGGACCGTTCCCGCCCTGGCCGAGGCCAAGCGCAATGGCCAGAAGCTGGTCATGTTGACCGCCTACGACGCCGGCTTCGCCCGCACCTTCGATGCCAACGGCGTCGATCTGATCCTGATCGGCGATTCGCTGGGCATGGTCGTGCAGGGTCATGATTCGACCCTGCCGGTGACCGTGGCCGACATGGTCTACCACACCCGGGCCGTGGCCCGCGTGCTGCAGCGTGCGCTGCTGGTGGCCGACCTGCCGTTCGGCGCCGATGCCACCCCGGAACGCGCGCTGGATGCCTCGCTGCAGCTGCTGCAGGCCGGTGCCGAGATGGTCAAGATCGAAGGTGCCGGCTTCAAGGTCGACATCATCCGCTACCTGGTCGAGCGCGAGATTCCGGTCTGCGCGCACCTCGGCCTGACCCCGCAGTCGGTGCTGCGACTGGGCGGCTTCAAGATCCAGGGCCGCGGCGATGCTGCGCGCCAGCTGGTGGAGGACGCCAGGGCCGTGGCCGCCGCAGGCGCCAGCATCATGGTGCTCGAATGCGTGCCGACCCCGGTCGCTGCCGAAGTGACCGCTGCGGTGGATGTGCCGACCATCGGCATTGGTGCTGGCCCGCAGTGCGATGGCCAGGTGCTGGTGCTGCACGATTTCCTCGGCCTGGACAGTGGCCATCGCCGTCCCAAGTTCGTCAAGGATTTCCTTGCCGAAGGTGGCTCGGTGGCCGGTGCCACCCGCGCCTTTGCCGACGCGGTGCGCGACGGCAGCTTCCCCGACGAACAGCACGCCTACGCCCAATGATCCAGACCTTCAACGAGCTCGGCGCGTTGCGCGAGCAGATCGCCCAGTGGAAGCGTGAGGGCCTGCGCGTGGCGCTGGTGCCGACCATGGGCAACCTGCATGGGGGGCACCATTCGCTGGTGACCCTGGCCCGCCAGTACGCCGACAAGGTGGTGGCGAGCATCTTCGTCAATCCGACCCAGTTCGGCCCCAACGAGGATTTCAGTCGCTACCCGCGCACGCCCGAGGCCGACGTGGCCGGGCTGGAGCAGGTCGGCTGCGATGCCGTGTGGCTGCCCAGCGTGGAGACGATGTATCCGCTGGGCGTGGACAGGACCACGCGCATGCACGCGCCGGGTGTCAGTGAAGTGCTGGAAGGCGCCAGCCGCCCGGGGCACTTCGATGGCGTCTGCACGGTGGTGGCGCGCCTGTTCCTGCAGGTGCAGCCGGACGTGGCCGTGTTCGGCCGCAAGGACTACCAGCAGCTTGCCGTGATCAGGCAGATGGTGGCCGAGCTGTCGTTCCCGATCCAGATCGTCGGTGCTGAGATCGTGCGCGACGAGGATGGCCTGGCCAAGAGTTCGCGCAACCAGTACCTGAGCGACGAACAGCGCCCGGTCGCGACCACCATCCACCGCACCCTGCTGGGCATGCGCGAGGGCTACGTGGCGGGGCAGGCACGTGATCGCATCGAAGCCGACGCCACGGCCGCATTGCAGGCAGCCGGGTTCCAGGTCGACTACGCGGTGCTGCGCACCCCGGAGCTGGCCGAGCCGACCTTCGACGGCGGTGGCCGCGTGGCGCTGATTGCCGCGCGCCTGGGAACCACCCGGTTGATCGACAACCTGGAGTTCTGAGTTCCGGCGGCGCCGCGCGATGCATGGGGTCAGATCCCTTTTCCAGGGGAAAAGGGTTCTGACCCCGGTTTCACCGCCTACCTGAACAGGTTGCCGGCCGTGATGCCCCGCGCTGCGCGGGTGCTAGAATCCGCTCTTTCCTTTGCCGTTGCAGCGCCCCCATGCACCTGTCCCTGCTCAAGACCAAGATCCATCGCGCCACCGTCACCCATTCCGAGCTGAACTACGAAGGCTCGATCGCCATCGATGACAACCTGCTGGCTGCCACCGGCATCCGCGAGTTCGAGCAGGTGCACATCTGGGACGTGACCAATGGTGCGCGTTTCTCGACCTATGCCATCCGCGCCGAAGCCGGCAGCGGCGTTGTCTCGCTCAACGGTGGCGCTGCGCGCCACGTGCAGGTCGGTGACATCATCATCATCGCCGCGTTCGCCAGCATGACCGAGCAGGAAGCTGACAGCTTCAGGCCGAAGCTGGTGTACGTTGATGGCAACAACCAGATCACCCACACCAACGACACGATCCCGACCCAGGCCGCATGACAACGAACAACGGATTCGACTCGCTGCATTCCCACGCCCAGCGCCTGAAGGGCGCAAGCATTCCCAGCCTGCTCGCCGCCGAACCCGGCCGTGTACAGGAGCTGGCGCTGCGGGTCGGTCCGTTGTACGTCAATTTCGCCCGGCAGAAATACGATGCCGCGGCGTTGCAGGCGCTGTTGGCGCTGGCTGCCGAGCGTGATGTCGGCGGTGCCATCACGCGCCTGTTCCGCGGCGAACAGGTCAACCTGACCGAAGGGCGCGCCGCGCTGCATACCGCGCTGCGCGGCGATGTGGTCGATGCGCCGGTGGCGGCCGAGGCCTATGCCACCGCGCGCGGGATCCGCCAGCGCATGGGCGTGCTGGTGCGCGCGCTGGAAGACAGTGGCGTGACCGATGTGGTCAGCGTCGGCATCGGTGGTTCCGACCTTGGCCCGCGCCTGGTCGCCGACGCGCTGCGTCCGGTCAGCGGTGCGCGCCTGCGCGTGCATTTCGTCTCGAACGTGGACGGCGCCGCCATGCAGCGCACGCTGGCCACGCTGGATCCGGCCAAGACCGCCGGCATCCTCATCTCCAAGACCTTCGGTACGCAGGAAACGCTGCTCAACGGCCAGATCCTGCACGACTGGCTGGGCGGCAGCGAGCGCCTGTATGCAGTCAGCGCCAATCCGGATCGCGCCGCCAAGGCCTTCGCGATCGCCGCCGATCGCGTACTGCCGATGTGGGACTGGGTGGGTGGCCGCTATTCGCTGTGGTCGGCGGTCGGTTTCCCGATCGCATTGGCGATCGGCTTCGAGCGCTTTGAGCAGCTGCTGGAAGGCGCCGCACAGATGGATGCGCATGCGCTGGATGCACCGCTGGAGCGCAACCTGCCGGTGCTGCATGGCCTGACCGACATCTGGAACCGCAACCTGCTGGGCCATGCCACGCATGCGGTGATGACCTACGACCAGCGTCTGGCGCTGCTGCCGGCCTACCTGCAGCAGCTGGTGATGGAAAGCCTGGGCAAGCGCGTGCAGCGTGATGGTGCGCCGGTCACCACCGACACCGTGCCGGTGTGGTGGGGTGGGGCAGGCACCGATGTGCAGCACAGCTTCTTCCAGGCGCTGCACCAGGGCACCAGCGTCGTTCCGGCCGACTTCATCGGCTGTGTGCACAACGATGATCCCTACACGATCAATCACCAGGCCCTGCTGGCCAACCTGTTGGCACAGACCGAGGCGCTGGCCAATGGCCAGAGCAGCGACGATCCGCACCGTGATTACCCGGGCGGGCGGCCGAGCACGCTGATCCTGCTCGACGCGCTGACCCCGCAGGCACTGGGTGCGCTGATCGCCATGTACGAACACGCCGTGTACGTGCAGTCGGTGATCTGGAACATCAACGCGTTCGACCAGTTCGGTGTCGAGCTCGGCAAGCAACTGGCCAGTGGCCTGCTGCCGGCGCTGCAGGGCGAGGATGTGGCGGTTGCCGATCCGATGACCCGCGAGATCCTGGCGCAGCTGAAGCGCTGATGCTCTGGTAGTGCCGGCCGCTGGCCGGCATCCAGGTGATGCTTCAATCGTTCATGAGGTTGCCGGCCAGCGGCCGGCACTACCGCAGCAGATGGGTTGCCGGCCAGCGGCCGGCACTACCGCAGCGGATGGGTTGCCGGCCAGCGGCCGGCACTACCGCAGCAGATGGGTTGCCGGCCAGCGGCCGGCACTACCGCGTCACCGGCTCGGGTCGCGCTCCGGGCTTGGCCGCTTGGCCAGTTTGCGCTGCAGCGAGCGCCGGTGCATGCCGAGCAGGCGCGCGGCCGCTGACACATTGCCGCCGGTCTCGTGCATCGCCTGCTGGATGTGTTCCCACTGCAGGCGGCTGATCGGCGTCATCGCATCGGGCACTTCCATTTCGCCATCGTCGGCCGGGCCGTCGTCTTCCTCGCCGAGGGCGCGCAGGATCATCGGCACCGTGGCCGGCTTGGGCAGGTAATCGTCTGCACCGAGCTTGATCGCCTCCACCGCGGTGGCGATGCTGGCGTAGCCGGTCACCAGCAGGATCCGCATGTCCGCGCGCAGCGCGCGCAGCGGCTGGATCAGTGCCAGGCCGGAATCGCTGCCCAGCTTCAGGTCGATCAGCGCGAACGCCGGTGGATGCTGCCGGGCCAGCGCCAGCGCACTGGCGGCATCCTGTGCGGTCTGCGTTTCAAGCCCCTTGCGGGCCAGGCTGCGTTGCAGGGTACGCAGGTACAGCTCGTCGTCGTCGACCAGCAGGCCCAGGGTGGAATGGTGAAGGCTCATGGGGTGTCCTCGCGTGGGGCCAGCGGCAGGCGGAAGCCGACGCGGCTGCCGGCCCCCTGGGCCGGACGCATCCACATCTCGCCGTCGAGGCGTTCGATGGTGGCATGGGACAGGGCCAGGCCGACGCCCATGCCCTCGCTCTTGCTGCTGCCGAACAGCTTGCCCGGCAGCACGGCGGCACGGGCGTCGAAGCCATGGCCGTAGTCGCGGACTTCGCCGATCAGGTCGTCGCCTTCGATGCGCAGGTCCAGGTCCACGCGTGGCCGGCCGGCTTTCTCGCCGGCATCGGCGGCGTTGTTGAGCAGGACCATCAGCAGATGGCCAACGCCCGGGTCCAGCGGTAGCCGCAGCGGCGCATCATCGTTGCGGTGCAGGTCGATGGTCGGCCGCACCAGGCGCCATTGCTCCAGCACCTGCTGTGCGCTGGAATGGCTGCGGCCCGGTGCGTCGGCCGAGGCCGGAGCAGCCAGCGCCAGCACGCGCTCCCGGCACTGCACCAGCAGCTCGCGCAGGGTTTCCATGTCCTCGCGCACTTCCGGCTCTTCGCTGCGCTCGGCCACATCGTCGGCGAGCAGGGTCATGGTCGCCAGCGGCGTGTTCAGTTCATGCGCCACCGAGGCGGCATGGGTGGCCAGCGCGACGATGCCCTCGTTGCGGGCGAAGCGCTCGCGCAGTGCCGACAGTTCCAGTTCGCGCTCCCGCAGGGCCAGCGCCAGCCGGGTGGAGAAGGCCAGTACCACCGCGGCGGAAATCAGGAAGTTGGCGACCACGCCCCAGCGATTCAGGTCCTGCGCGCGGAAATAACCGTCCGGCAATGGCTGGCCGAAGATGCCGCTGGCGGCGTAGCCGAGCAGGCAGGCCAGTGCGACCGCCAATGCCCAGCGCAGGGGCAGGGCGAACGCGGCCAGCGCGATCAGGATCAGGAACAGCGAGCTGAACGGGTTGGCCATGCCGCCGCTCCAGCCGACCATCCAGGTCAGGATGATCACGTCCACCAGGATGTGGCCGAACGCGGTCAGCGGTGCGGTGTCAGCCGCGTCCGGACGCAACTGGGTATAGATGTTGAACAGGGCCAGCACCGCCACGCCGGCCCATAGCGGCAGCTGCGGCAACGGCAGGCCCAGCACCCAGGTGGCAACCAGGATGGTGGCGGCCTGGCCGCCTACGGCAAGCCAGCGCAGGCTGCACAGGGTACGGAGAAACGGGGCGTCGGGACCGGTCATTCACGCTCATCGTATGCGTTCACGGGCGGCTGTGCCTGCGACAATCGGCCGCAGCCGTGCCACCGGCTGAATGCGAGTCACCCGGAATGCGGGGGCGGGCGGTAGAATGCGCCCATGCACGACGCCGTCACCCGCCCGACTCCTCCCTCCGATGCCACCTCCTGGCCCCGCCGCCAGACCCATGCCGTGCAGATCGGCGGGGTCACCGTAGGCGGAGGCAAGCCGGTCGTGGTGCAGTCGATGACCAACACCGACACGTCCGACGTGGCCTCCAGCGTGAAGCAGGTGGCCGAGCTGTGGCGGGCCGGTTCGGAAATGGTGCGTTTGACCGTCAATACCGTGGAAGCCGCTGCGGCGATCCCGCGCATCGTCGACAAGCTGGCGATGATGGGCATCGACGTGCCGCTGATCGGTGATTTCCACTACAACGGCCACCAGCTGCTGACCGCCGAGCCGGCATGTGCCGAAGCGCTGGCCAAGTACCGCATCAATCCGGGCAACGTCGGCTTCGGCAAGAAGAAGGATCTGCAGTTCGCTCAGTTGATCGAGTTCGCGATCCGCTACAACAAGCCGGTGCGCATCGGTGCCAACTGGGGCTCGCTGGACCAGGCCCTGGCGGCGAAGTTGATGGACGAGAACAACCTGCGCGAGCAGCCCTGGGATGCCGGTCGCGTGCTGCGCGAGGCGCTGATCCGTTCGGCGCTGGATTCGGCCGAGCAGGCGGTGGAGCTCGGCCTGCCGCGCGATCGCATCGTGCTGTCGGCCAAGGTCAGTGGCGTGCAGGAGCTGATCGCGGTGTACCGCGACCTGGCCCAGCGCTCCGATTTTGCCCTGCACCTGGGCCTGACCGAGGCCGGTATCGGCAGCAAGGGCATCGTCGCCTCGTCGGCGGCGTTGGGCGTGCTGCTGCAGGAAGGCATCGGTGACACCATCCGCATCTCGCTGACCCCGGAACCGGGCCAGTCGCGCACGCAGGAAGTGATCGTCGCCCAGGAACTGCTGCAGACCACCGGCCAGCGTGCCTTCACGCCGCTGGTCACGGCTTGTCCGGGCTGCGGCCGCACCACCTCCGAGTTCTTCCAGGAACTGGCCAAGGTGGTGCAGAACCACGTGCGCGAGAAGATGCCGCTGTGGAAGATCCACCATCCGGGTGCGGAGAACATGACCCTGGCGGTGATGGGCTGCATCGTCAATGGGCCGGGTGAGTCGCGGCACGCCAACATCGGTATTTCCCTGCCGGGCACCGGTGAAACCCCGGCCGCGCCCGTGTTCGTCGATGGCGAGAAGAAGGTGACCCTGCGTGGCGAGAACATCGCCCAGGAGTTCGTCGCCCTGATCGACGATTACGTCGAACACAAATATGTCCGAAGCGCCGGATAAGCCTGCGATCCTCGCTGCGCCGGAGTCCGCCTCCGGTTTCCGCCACTGGATGGCGCACAATGCCTGGCGCCTGGTGCTGCTGTTCGGTGGCGTGCTGCTGCCGTTGGCGGGATTCGTCGCCCTGGCCGACGAAGTGCACGAGTTTGAATCGTTCCATTTCGATGCGCCGCTGCTGTGGCAGATGCATGGCCTGCACTCACCGCTGCTGGACCGTTTCTTCGTGCTCATTTCCAGGCTGGGCTACGAATGGTTCCTGATTCCCGCCGACGTGCTGATCATCGGCGTGCTGCTGGGCTACCGGCGTTGGCGTGAGGCCACGTTCGTGGCGGTCAGCTTCGTCGGCTCGGCGCTGCTGAACATGGGCAGCAAGCATTTCTTCCAGCGCCAGCGCCCCAGCCTGTGGGAATCGATCGCGCCGGAATCGACGTTCAGCTTTCCCAGCGGCCACGCGATGGGCTCGATGACCCTGGCCGTGACCCTGGTGCTGCTGGCCTGGAACACCCGCTGGCGCTGGCCGGTGCTGCTGCTGGCGCCCGCGTTCAGCCTGCTGGTCAGCGTCTCCCGGGTCTATCTGGGCGTGCATTACCCCTCCGATATCCTGGCCGGATGGTGTGCCGCGCTGGTTTGGGTGGTAGGGTGCTATCTGGTCATGTTCAGTCGCCGGCATCCTTGGCGACGTCAGGATTCGCCGCCAGCGACGGCCAGCGAAGCATCATCACAGGGGGATTGACGTGGATGGCCCCTCCGGGGCGTCTACGTAATAGATCAGTTGTTTCGTTGCAGCAGGTTCTGCAAGACAGGGGGCAAGCACAACGCGCGGTACTGTGATGCGCAAGGCAGAATGCCCGGGTCGCATCTCGAACGTGCTTGCAGGGGTATCGGCGCCCTGCCTAGCTTGACCTGCAATGGCCGCATTCGAAGAGGTACGTGAATGACGATTCGAGTCTACCTGGTGGATGACCACGCACTGGTCCGCACCGGGATGAAGATGATCCTGTCGGGGGAGACCGACATCGAGGTGGTGGGCGAAGCCGAGACCGGCGAAGATGCGCTGCGCGACGTCCGCCAGCTGCTGCCGGACGTGGTGCTGTGCGACCTGCACCTGCCCGGCGTGAGTGGCATGGAGGTGACCGAGCGCATCGTCCGCAGCCATCGCAACACCCGCGTGGTGATCGTGTCGGTGCTGGAAGACGGTCCGCTGCCGAAGCGCTTGCTGGAAGCCGGGGCTGCGGGCTACATCGGCAAGGGCTGCGATGCACAGGAGCTGCTGCGTGCGGTGCGCGATGTGGCCATGGGCCGTCGCTACCTGGGCACCAGCATCGCGCAAAACCTGGCCTTGTCGACCGTTGAAGGCAACGGCTCTCCATTCGACAGCCTGTCGCCGCGCGAGCTGGAAGTGGCGTTGCTGCTGACCCAGGGCCTGCGCCAGGAAGACATCGCGCGGCGCCTGAGCCTGAGCGCGAAGACAGTGAACACGCACAAGGCGCGGCTGTTCGAGAAGATGGGGATCCACGACAACATCGCGCTGGCGCGCATGGCCAGCCAGTACGGGCTGGTGGATCCGGCACGGCCGCTGTAAGGGATTCGGCCAACGGCTGAGCCCCTCGCGGTGGTGGTGCGGTTGGATTGTGGTGGTTGGCCGGGCGGATGGGCTGTGCAGGGGGCGCTGCAAGTACGTCCATGTAAGCTCGGTCGCCGCTTGCTCGTGTGCGCTGTCCTGCGCACACGGCAAGGCCAGGGTTGGGCGTCCTACCCAACCCGCCCGAGGCGTGCCTCGGGCCCATGCGGCTCACGCCCCTGCACAGCCCATCCGCCCGGCCACGGACAGGTTCCGTGCGCGTCCACCGCGGAAAGAAGAAGGGAAAGGCGGGAGCGGGTCGCGCGCTGTGCGCGCTCGTCGCCCGGGGTCGGATCCCTTTCCCGGTGGGAAAGGGCTCTGACCCCCGATGATGCTGGAGCCGAGCGTGGGCTCGGCTCTACAGCTGTGTCGGGCTCAGTGGCCGCGTACGCGCTTGATGATCTTCGCGGCGTCGGCGGCGCTGGCGCGCACCTTGTCCCACTGACCGTCGGCGATCCAGCTGCCCGGCACCATCCACGAACCACCGATGCAGACCACGTTCTTCTGCTCGAGGTACTCGGCGGCGGTGTTTTCGGTGATGCCGCCGGTCGGGCACAGCTTGAGGTCGGCAACCGGGCCGGCCAGACCCTTGATCATCGCCAGCCCCCCCACGGCGGTGGCAGGGAACAGCTTGCACACGCGGAAGCCGCGCGCATACAGCGACAGCAGTTCGGTCGGCGTGGCCGCACCCGGCACTACCGGCAGCGGTGCCGCCGCCAGCGCATCGGCCAGCGCCGGTGGCGTACCCGGGGTCACCAGGAAGTCCGCGCCCGCATCGATCGACTGCTGCATCTGCTCCACGGTCAGCACCGTGCCGGCGCCCACCACCACGTCCGGCAGCTCGCGCTTGAGCATCGCCAATGCTTCCATCGCCACTGGCGTACGCAGCGTCAACTCGATCGCCGGCAGGCCACCTTCCAGCAACGCCGCACTGACCGCACGCGCCTGGTCCAGCGTATGAATCGTCACCACCGGCAGGATGCCCGCCGCACGCAACAACTCCGCCGCCTTCACCTGATGTTGTTCGATACCCATGCTTTTGCCCTTGCCTTTGCTCTTCTAGATTCAGTGGCCGCAGCGCAAATGACGCGCCGGGAATTGTCCAGGGCGCTCTACTGCCCAGGCCGGGAAGCCTGCCGCGGCTTTTCGCTTCAGGCGTCTTTTGCCTCATGCGGCGCCGCCGCCGCTGCGGCATCGTGCCCCAGCTCGTACTCCGCGTCGTATTCCCACGGCCCGCCATCGGCCGCCGCCGGCCCGCACGAAATCGAAATCGCGCCCTGATCAGCCGGACCCACCACGCGACGGTTGATCGCGAACAGGTTGCGGCCCAGGTCATGCGCGGCAGGCGCCGTGTTCGGGGCCAGCGGACGCGCGGCCCACTCGGCCGCGTCCACCAGCACTTCCAGCGTGCCGGCCTCGCCATCAAGGCGGATCATGTCGCCCTCGCGGACCTTGGCCAGCGGACCACCGCGCGCCGCTTCCGGCGTCACATGGATCGCCGCCGGAATCTTGCCCGAGGCGCCGGACAGGCGGCCGTCGGTGACCAGCGCCACGCGCCGGCCCTGGTTCTGCAGCAGCCCCAGCAGCGGCGCCAGCGAATGCAGTTCCGGCATGCCGTTGGCACGCGGGCCCTGGTAACGCACCACCGCCACGAAGTGCTCGGGCAGCAGGCCGCCGGCATGCAGCTTGTTCAGCACCTGCGGCGCATCGACAACCACGGCCGGTGCTTCGATCGTGCGGTACTGCGGCTTCACCGCCGACAGCTTGATCAGCGACTTGCCCAGGTTGCCGCGCAGCAGGCGCAGGCCGCCCTGGTGCTCGAACGGATTGTCGACGCCACGCACCACTTCGTCATCGGCGCTGTGTTGCAGGCCCGGCAGGTAGACCAGCTGGCCGTCGCGCAGCTGCGGCTCGCGCGCGTAGTCGGCCATGCCGCCGCGCGCCACGCTGACCAGGTCACCGTGCATCAGGCCCGCCCTGATCAGCTCGCCGAACACGAAGGCCGGTCCGCCAGCGGCCGCGAAACGGTTCACGTCGGCCTCGCCGTTCGGATAGACGCGGGCCAGCAGCGGAATCAGCTGCGACAGTTCGTCGAAGTCGTCCCAGGTCAGCACGATGCCGGCGGCACGCGCCACTGCGATCCAGTGGATGGTGTGGTTGGTCGAACCGCCGGTGGCCATCAGCGCGATGACCGCGTTGATGATCGCGCGCTCATCGATGATCCGGCCCAGCGGACGGAAGTCGTCACCGAGCGCGGTGATGTCCAGTGCACGTTCGGTGGCTTCGCGGGTGAGGGCGTCGCGCAGCGGCGTGCCCGGATTGACGAACGATGCGCCCGGCAGCTGCACGCCCATCGCTTCCAGCAGCACCTGGTTGGAATTGGCGGTGCCGTAGAAGGTGCAGGTGCCGGCGCCGTGGTACGAGGCGGACTCGGCTTCCAGCAGCTCTTCGCGGGTGGCTTCGCCGGCGGCATAGCGCTCGCGCACTTCCGCCTTCTGCTTGTTCGGGATGCCCGGGGTCATCGGGCCAGCCGGCACGAACACCGCCGGCAGGTGGCCGAAGGCCAGCGCGCCGATCAGCAGGCCCGGCACGATCTTGTCGCACACGCCGAGGTAGACGGTGGTATCGAACATGTCATGGCTGAGGCCGATCGCAGTGGCCTGGGCGATCACATCGCGCGAGAACAGCGACAGTTCCATGCCGCCGCGGCCCTGGGTGACGCCGTCGCACATCGCCGGCACGCCGCCGGCCACCTGTGCCGTAGCACCCAGCTCGCGGGCGATCTCGCGGATCTGCTCGGGATAGGTCTCGAACGGCTGGTGCGCCGACAACATGTCGTTGTAGGCGGTGATGATGCCCAGGTTCGGCGTCACGCCGCCGCGCAGGCGGCTCTTGTCGGTACCGCCACAGGCGGCGAATCCATGGGCGAGGTTGCCGCAGCTCAGGCGGCTGCGGAACGGGCCTTCGCGCAGGGAGGCGTCGATCGCGGCCAGGTAGGCGGCACGCGAGGCGGCGCTGCGGCGGATGACACGCTCAGTGATGGCTTGCAATTGCGGATGGAGGCTCATTGGCTACCGGCGTTCAAGGTGGCGAGAGGCAAGCGGCGGCAGGGCACCGCCGCCGACATCAATCAGCCCAGTGGACGCGCAGGCGCGCGCCTTCCAGGTTGATCGCGTTGAGGATCGGATACTGCTGGGCGTCGTTGCTGTCCAACGCTTGGCGCAGCACCTGCAGCTTCTGCTTGCCGCGCAGCAGCAGCAGGCGCTGTCGGCACTGGCGCAGCCCATGCGGGGTCAGCGTGATGCGCAGCGGCCACTGGTTCGCGCCCGGGCAGCCGGTGGCATCCAGCGCGGCATAGGGCAGGGTGCTTTCCAGTGCGCGGGCGAGGTCCTTCGAGCCCGGGAACAGCGAGGCGGTGTGGCCGTCGTTGCCCATGCCCAGTGCCACCAGGCTCGGCGGCTGGCTGTGCTGTGCCTGCAGGTTGGCGGTGTACACGCATTCGGGCAGGGGCTTGCCGATCCGCACCAGTGGATCGAAATGCGCACCCTCGGCGCGTTTCAGCAGGTGCTCGCGCACCAGCCAGGCATTGCTGTCGCGATCCTGCGGCGACAGCCAGCGCTCGTCGGCCAGGCTCACTTCCACCCGGTCCCAGTGCACGTCCAACTCGGCCAGCGCCTGGTAGACCGGCGCCGGTGTAGTGCCGCCAGACAGCAGGATGCGGGCGCGGCCCACTTCGTTGATGTCGTGGTTGAGGGTGTGCGCCATCTCGGCGGCAACGGCTTCGATCCAGCCATCGGCATCGCCATGGTTGATGAACTCGATGCGGTCGTCGTGGAAGGTGGTGGGGCTCATGCGGCAACTCCAGGTGCGTCACGTTCGGCGTCGGCGGCATAGGCGGCGGCGCCCAGCAGTCCGGCGTGGGGATGCATCACCGCCAACGAGGGCACGCGCGCCATGATGGAAGAGAACCGGCCCTTGTGCTCGAAGCGCTGGCGGAAACCGGAGTGCTGCAGCGAATCGAGCATCTTCGGGGTCAGCCCGCCGGTCAGGAACACGCCGTCCCAGGCGCCCTGGGTCAGCACCAGATCGCCAGCAATGGCGCCGAACACGGCGCAGAACACATCCACGGTGCGCATCGCCTGCGGATCGCCGTGCAGGGCGCGGGCGGTCACGTCCACCGGCTGCAGCTGGCCCGGATCGATGCCGGCCATCTCGCACACGGCGCGATGGATGTTGACCAGGCCGGGGCCGCAGATCAGGCGCTCGTTGGAGACGCGGCCGAACTGCTCGGACAGGATCTCCAGGATGCGGATCTCTTCCGGGGTTCCCGGCGGGAAGCTGACATGGCCGCCTTCGGTTTCCAGCGGATAGCAACGGCCGTGGCGCATGATCAGGCCGCCGACGCCGAGCCCGGTACCGGGCCCGATCACCGCGTAGTTGCGTGGCTGGCCGGGCTTGCCCGGTACCCAGGCAGCCCCACCGACCTGGACCACGTCATCGGGCTGCAGCAGCGAAATCGCCATCGCCTGCGCGGCGAAGTCGTTGATCAGGTGCAGTTCGTCGAACCCGAGCATGGCAGCGGTGCGGCTGCGCGAGATCACCCACGGATGGTTGGTGATGCGTGCTTCGTCACCATCCACGCGACCGGCCACGGCGAACACGCCGCGGCTTGCCGTGGCGCCGATCTGTTCCAGATGGTGGCGCGCGGCATCACCCAGCGACGGGAACTCCGCCACCGCGTACTCGCGGATGCTGTCCTTCTGCAGCGGTGCGTCCAGCGAGGTGTCGGCCAGGGCGAAGCGCGCGTTGGTGCCACCGATGTCGGCGACCAGCACTGGCTGCGAGCTGGCACTCATGCCGACGCTCCGCTGTCGGGCGCGTCCAGGTCCTGCGGCAGGAACCCGCCCGCATTGCCCGGGCCCCATTGGCCGGCGGGGTAGGGCTCCAGCGGCAGCTTGGCGTCCTTCCAGGCGTCGGCGACGCTGTCGATCCAGGCCCAGGCCGCACGCACTTCGTCATCGCGCACGAACAGCGTGTGGTTGCCGTTGAAGGCATCCAGGAACAAGCGTTCGTAAGCGATACGGCGGTGCAGGCCGGTCGGCACCGACAGTTCCAGCTCCAGCGGATGCAGCTCCAGCGCGCCCCATTCCGGGCCTGCCAGGCTGCTCATCAGGCCCAGTTCGATGTTTTCCTGCGGCTGCAGCTGGAACACCAGGCGGTTCGGTGCGGCCTGCGCGCGCTGCGGGCGCTCGAACAGCCAGTGGGTGACCGGCTTCAGCGTGACCACCACGCGGGTGGTGCGCTCGGGCAGGCGCTTGCCGGTGACCAGGTGGAACGGCACGCCGCTCCAACGCCAGTTGTCGATATGCGCGGTGACACCGGCGAAGGTTTCCACGTCGCTGCCTTCCGGCGGCTGGTAGGCCTGTGCCGGCTGGCCATTGATGGTGCCGGCGGTGTAGCGGCCACGGATGCTGTCACGCGCGGCGTGCCGGGCATCGAGCGGGCGCAGGGCGCGCAGCACCTTGACCTTCTCGTCGCGGATGCGATCGGCTTCCAGCGATGCCGGTGGTTCCATCGCCACCATGCACAGCAGCTGCAGGATGTGGCTCTGCACCATGTCGCGCAGTGCGCCGGAGCGGGCGTAATAGGCATCGCGGCCATCCACGCCTTCGCTTTCGGCCACCAGGATGTGCACCGATTCGATGTAGTTGCGGTTCCACACCGCTTCCAGCAGCGTGTTGCCGAAGCGCAGTGCGATCAGGTTCTGCACCGCGGCCTTGCCCAGGTAGTGGTCGAGGCGGAACACGCGGTCCTCGTCGATCCACTGGCCGATGGTGCTGATGATTTCCTCGGCGCTCTCGCTGTCGCTGCCGATCGGCTTTTCCAGCATCAGGCGTGCCGGCGCGGCGAGGGCGCCGCCCTTGGCCAGGCCTTCGCAGGTGGAGATGTACAGGCCCGGCGGGATGGCGAGGTAGCTGACGCACTTGCGGTGCACGAGGTCGGCGACCGCGGCGGCAACCGAGTCGACGTCGCGCAGGTCCACAGAGCGGTAGTCGATGCGACGCAGCAGGGCGCTGATGTCGTCCTGCGTGGCCATCGGCATGGCCTGCTGCAGGCGCGGCCGCAGGATGTCATGGAAGGCTTCGGTGTCATGCCCGGACAGGGCCAGCGCACGGATGCGGAAGTCCTCCGGCAGCAGGCCGTCGCCAAGCAGGCGAAGCAGCGAAGGGAACAGGTAGCGCTGGGCCAGATCACCTGTGGCACCGAACAGGAAGAGGGTGTCGTGCATCGCTCGAGTTTCAGATCCGGGTGACATCGTTGTCAATCGCTTCATGGCTGGGTTCGGGGGACATCCGCGCAACTGCCTGTCCGAGGTTCGTCAGGGGCGTTCTCCGGGGTGCCGGAAGACCGTTCCATTCGAAACCACTGCCTCGGCGGAACCTTCGTTCAACCGCCGACGCAGATCGGTGCGCACCGATCATCGGATAGTGCCACGTGAAAACGTTTACATGGCAGAATGGGCAACTGTATTCGATTGCAGTGCTCGCCGTCATGCGGCAAGCGCGCAATCATCACTGCCATCGGGAGGGCCGAGGCAGTCCCAAAAGACAGCCCGGCTTCGGGCGGACCGGATAGGTGATATGGCAAAAGTGCAGTTGCAGGGTGTGCGCAAGGTCTATGACAACGGCCAGGTCGCGGTGAAGGACGCCAGCTTCGAGGTCGCCGATGGCGAGCTGATGGTGCTGGTCGGCCCGTCCGGCTGTGGCAAGTCGACCCTGCTGCGGATGGTGGCTGGCCTGGAGGAGATCAGCGGCGGCACGCTGACCATCGGTGATCGCGTGGTCAACGACGTGGCGCCGAAGGATCGCGACATCGCGATGGTGTTCCAGAGTTATGCGCTGTACCCGCACATGACCGTGGCCGAGAACCTGGCCTTTGGCCTGAAGCTGCGCGGTCACGACAAGGCGACCATCGACAAGCGCATCGCCGAGGCGGCGCAGACGCTGGGCCTGACCGAGATGATGGACAAGCTGCCCAAGGCGATGTCCGGTGGCCAGCGCCAGCGTGTCGCGCTGGGCCGTGCGCTGGTGCGCGAGCCGGCGGTGTTCCTGCTCGACGAACCGCTGTCCAACCTGGATGCCAAGCTGCGCCACAGCGTGCGTACCGAGATCGCGCAGCTGCACCGCAAGCTGGGCACCACCATGATCTACGTGACGCACGACCAGGTCGAAGCGATGACCCTGGGCCAGCGCATCGTGGTGCTGAAGGATGGCGTCATCCAGCAGATCGATACGCCGATGGCGCTGTACGATCGCCCCGCCAACCTATTCGTGGCCGGCTTCCTCGGCAGCCCGGCGATGAACGTGCTGCGCGGTACGCTGCAGGGCGATGCCGGTGGCGTGACCGTGGTCGATGGTGAGTGGCGTGCACCGCTGGGCCAGGCCACCATCGATCCGGCCTGGCTGCAGAAGCCGATCGCGGTGGGCGTGCGTCCGGAGCACCTGCAGCCGGCGGCCGCCGACGATGCGCATGCGTTCGTCGCACGCATTGAAGGCATCGAACCGGTCGGTAACGAGATCTTCGTCAACCTGAGCAGTGGCCAGCACGCGCTGACCATGCGCGTGGCGCCGCAGGCGCTGCCCGAGGTGGGCGAGCAGATCCGCGTGGCGATCCACCCGCAGGGCCTGCATTTCTTCAACCCGGAAACCGGCGCGCGCCTGTAAGGAGTAGTGCCGGCCGCCGGCCGGCAACCTCAACCCTGCATGGTTGCCGGCCAGCGGCCGGCACTACCATTTCAGGCGTGCGGACCAACGGTCCGCACCCACTGGGTCGGTCAGTAGATCCACGCCATGCGTGGATGAGAGCCCTTCAGATTCAGCGGGCCAGGCCATCCAGCAACGGCACGCGCTGCGCAATGGCATCGCCCACCTGCAGGTCAGCGTCGCTGGCCTCCAGTGGCAGTACCGCCAGTGCCAGGTCGCCGGCCACGCTGGCAATCGTGCCCAGCCCCGCGCCATCCTGCTGCACGCCATCGCCGGCCTGTGCCGGTGCTGCGGTATGCAGCAACTGCACCGCACGCTTGGCCTTGCCGAGGAAGTGGGTGCGGGCGACGATTTCCTGGCCGGGATAGCAGCCCTTCTTCACGCTGTAGCCGTTCAGGCGGTCCAGGCCCAGCTGTTGGGGGGTCCACACTTCGCGCTGGCCTTCTTCCAGCCGCGGCAGGCCGTAGCGCAGGTCGGCCTGGCGCCAGGCCAGGGCGAAAGCGGCCTCATCGGCTTCATTGCCGGCCGCGAACGCGTCGGCGCTGCCAATGCGCAGGGTGCGCGGCAGGGCATCGCTGCCCAGGTCCAGCTCCCAGCCGTCGCCTGCGGTCTGCGCAATCGCCGCGCCGCTGGCGGCCTCGGGCGCGGTGAACGCGCCAGCCGCCGCCAGATCGCTGCGCACCTGCACCTTCACCTTGCGGCGGAACACGAAGCGCTGCAGTTGCGACGCAATCGCATCGGCATCGCCGTCAGCCAGCACCAGCATCACGTGGTCGTCGGCCAGCCGAAGCAGCTGGAACACCGCCAGGGTGCGGCCCTTGGCGCTCAGCCAGGCACTCCACTGCCAATGCTGCAGGGGCAGGGCGGTGACATCGCTGCTGAACTGGGCGTGGGCAAAGACAGCCGCATCCGGGCCCTGCAGGCTCAGCAGCTGGTGGCCGGGCAGGCGCGGATATCCGACGAAAGCAGGGGGCAGGTTGTCAGGCACGTGAACGAGGTCTAAAATTTGTGCGTTGCGAGACCGAACATGATAGGCCAAACAACCCCCACTCCCGACGGCGAATCTGAAGCCCCGCTGGTCCCCGCGGCACCCGTGCCCGTGGAACAGGAAAAAGCGGAAGAATTCGGCGGCCGCGGCGGACTTGATCCGGTGCGGTATGGCGATTGGGAGAAAAACGGACGCTGCATCGATTTCTGATCAGCATTGAGCCAACGCGGCCGTGTGCCGCCCAGCC
The DNA here is from genome assembly GCF_049384325.1 of Stenotrophomonas sp. CASM114. Classification (NCBI taxonomy): domain Bacteria; kingdom Pseudomonadati; phylum Pseudomonadota; class Gammaproteobacteria; order Lysobacterales; family Lysobacteraceae; genus Stenotrophomonas; species Stenotrophomonas sp. CASM114. Next base: position 155,811 of record NZ_JBMRGJ010000006.1, read on the forward strand.
GAGACAACGAGCCCAGCGAATGGCGACCAGACAACGCCCACTTTCCCCGCACCTTCAGGTGTATCGCTGGCAGATTCAGATGGCCACCTCGATCCTGCATCGAGCCACTGGCGTCTTTCTGTCTGTTGGTGCCCTCATCATCGCCGCCGGCCTGCTGGCCCTGATGATGGGGCCCGAGTCCTGGAACTGCTTCACCGGCCATGCCGGGGCCTGGTATGGCCGCGTGTTCCTGTTCGCGTGGACATGGTCGTTCGCCTATCACCTGTGCAATGGCATCCGCCACGTCGTGCAGGACTTCGCCATCGGCTTCAGCATCCCCGCCTTCATCCGCAGCAGCTGGCTGTCGGTCATCGGCAGCCTGGTGATCACCCTGCTGGTGTGGGCCTATGTGATGTTCGGAGGTGCCGCGTGAGCAAGTTCCGTACCCCGTTGAAGAACGTGCGCGGCCTTGGCTCGGCCAAGACCGGCACCGAGCACTTCGTGCACCAGCGCCTGACCGCCGCCGCACTGGTGGTGCTGGGCATCTGGTTCCTGGTCTTCGTGCTGGGCCTGCTGGGCTCGGACTACGCCACCGCCGCCGCCGCCGTGGCCAAGCCGTGGAACGCGGTGCCGTTGATCGGCCTGCTGATCGCCATGTTCTGGCACGCGCAGCTCGGCATGCAGGTCGTGCTGGAAGACTACATCCACGAATCGCTGCTGGCCCTGGTGCTGCAGACCGCGGTGAAGTTCGTCGCCGTGCTCGGCATGATCGTCAGTGTGTTTGCGGTGGGCCGCATCGCCCTCGGCGTTGCCTGAGCCCAGGCACCTACACAGGAATCCAGATTAGATGTCCGCTTACAAGATCACCGAACACAAGTACGACATGGTCGTGGTCGGCGCCGGCGGTGCCGGCCTGCGCGCCACGTTCGGCCTGGCCGCCAAGGGCCTGCAGACCGTGTGCCTGACCAAGGTCTTCCCGACCCGTTCTCACACCGTTGCCGCCCAGGGCGGTATCTCGGCCGCGCTCGGCAACATGGGCGAGGACGACTGGCGCTACCACTTCTTCGACACCATCAAGGGGTCGGACTGGCTGGGCGACCAGGACGCCATCGAGTACATGTGCCGTGAGGCCATCCCGGCCATCATCGAGCTCGAACATTACGGCGTGCCGTTCTCGCGCACCGCCGAAGGCAAGATCTACCAGCGTCCGTTCGGTGGCATGACCACCAAGTATGGCGAAGGCCCGGCGGCGCAGCGTACCTGCGCGGCGGCCGACCGTACCGGCCACGCGATGCTGCACACGCTGTACCAGCAGTCGCTGAAGCACGACGCGCGCTTCATGATCGAGTACTTCGCGCTCGACCTGATCTTCGACGAGGAAGGCGCCTGCCGCGGCGTGCTGGCCCTGGACATGTCCGACGGCACCCTGCACCTGTTCCGCGCCCAGGGCGTGGTACTGGCCACCGGCGGCTACGGCCGTGCCTACTTCAGCGCCACCTCGGCGCACACCTGCACCGGCGACGGTGGCGGCCTGGCCATGCGTGCCGGCATCGCCATGCAGGACATGGAGTTCGTGCAGTTCCACCCGACCGGCATCTACGGCGCCGGCTGCCTGATCACCGAGGGTGTCCGCGGTGAAGGTGGCATCCTGCGCAACAGCAGCGGCGAGCGCTTCATGGAGCGTTACGCGCCGCACTACAAGGACCTGGCCTCGCGCGACGTGGTCAGCCGTTCGATGACCATCGAGATCCGCGAAGGCCGCGGCGTCGGCGAGCACAAGGACCACATCCTGCTCGACCTGACCCACCTCGGCCCGGGCGTGATCGACGAGAAGCTGCCGGGCATCGCCGAGAGCGCCCGCATCTTTGCCGGCGTCGACGTGCACAAGCAGCCGATTCCGGTCATCCCGACCGTGCACTACAACATGGGCGGCATCCCGACCAATTACCACGGCGAAGTGGTGCAGAAGGTCGGCGACAACGACAACGCGGTAGTGCCGGGCCTGTACGCCATCGGCGAAGCGGCCTGCGTGTCCGTGCACGGCGCCAACCGCCTGGGCTCGAACTCGCTGCTGGACCTGGTGGTGTTCGGCCGTGCCGTGGCCAACCGCTGCGCCGAGACCATCAAGCCGGGCGCCGCGCACAAGCCGCTGCCGGCCGATGCCTGCGACAAGGCGCTGGGGCTGCTGGACAAGCTGCGCCACGCCAACGGCGATACCCCGACTTCGGTCATCCGCGATCGCATGCAGCGCACCATGCAGGCCGACGCGGCGGTCTTCCGCACCAGCCAGACGCTGAAGGAAGGCTGCGAGAAGATGGACAAGATCTTCGACTCGTTCCAGGACGTGAAGGTCTCCGACCGTTCGCTGGTGTGGAACTCGGACCTGATCGAGACCTACGAGCTGAACAACCTGCTGCTCAATGCGGTGGCGACGATCAACTCGGCCGAACAGCGCAAGGAAAGCCGCGGCGCGCATGCGCACGAGGACTTCCCGGACCGCGACGACGTCAACTGGCAGAAGCACACCCTGGTCAGCGTCGACGAGAAGGGCAAGTGCAGCTTCGACTACCGTCCGGTGCACATGTACACGTTGACCGACGACGTGTCCGTGGTGCCGCCGAAGCCGCGCGTGTACTGATCCGACCCCGCCTACCATGCAATCCGCGCCCACGGGCGCGGGCCGCCTGAGCCAACGAGAGCAGCCATGGCCGAGTTTTCACTCCCCAAGAATTCCAAGATCACGAAGGGCAAGCATTTCCCCGTCAAGAACGGCGGCAAGAATGTGCGCACCTTCAAGATCTACCGCTGGAGTCCGGACGACGACAGCAACCCGCGCACCGATACCTATGAAGTCGATCTGGACGCCTGTGGCCCGATGGTCCTGGACGCCCTGATCAAGATCAAGAACGAGATCGACCCGACCCTGACCTTCCGCCGCTCGTGCCGCGAAGGTATCTGTGGTTCGTGCGCCATGAACATCGACGGCACCAACACCCTGGCCTGCACCCGAGCCATCTCGGACTGCGGCAAGAAGGAAGTGCCGATCTACCCGCTGCCGCACATGAACGTGGTCAAGGACCTGGTTCCGGACCTGACCCACTTCTACGCGCAGTACGCGTCGATCAAGCCGTGGATCCGCACCCAGACCCCGGCACCGCCGGACCGCGAGCGCCTGCAGTCGCCGGAAGACCGCAAGAAGCTGGACGGCCTGTACGAGTGCATCCTGTGCGCCTGCTGCTCGACCAGCTGCCCGAGCTACTGGTGGAACGGCGAGCGTTACCTGGGCCCGGCGATCCTGCTGCAGGCCTACCGCTGGATCATCGACTCGCGCGATGAGGACACCGGTGCGCGCCTGGACGATCTGGAAGATCCGTTCAAGCTGTACCGCTGCCACACCATCATGAACTGTGCCCGGACCTGCCCGAAGGGCCTGAACCCGGCGCTGGCGATTGCCGAGATCAAGAAGCTGATGATGGAACGCCGCGCCTGATCAGGCCTGGCTGTACCGGGTAGAGCCACGCCACGCGTGGCTGTGCCACCCCAGTAGAGCCACGCCATGCGTGGCTTTGCTGTATCTGGAGAAGCTCGATGGAAGAAGATGTTCTGCTGAAGAAGCTGCGCTGGCGCTGCCGCCGCGGCATGCGTGAGCTGGACCAGCTGTTCGGCCGCTACCTGGACCACGAGTGGAGCACTGCGCCGACCGAAGAGCGCGAGGTTTTCCTGTTCCTGCTCGACTGCGAGGACGATAAGTTGTGGCGCTGGTTCATGGGCTACGAGGCCTGCCCGCATGCGCACGCGATCCCCCTCATGCAGAAGATCCTCGCCCTCAAGCCTTGAGTGGCGCCCCTCGCGGCTGCAGGCCGCCGCCCAGTTGGCGGTGCTGCTGGCTGCGCCGTGGCTGCTGCGCGCATCGGATCTGCCTTCACGGCTGCTGATGCCCGCAGTGGTGCTGGCCTGGTGCACGGGCCTGGCCGAACTGGCCTGGCGCCAGCGCAGGCCGCGCGTGCAGGTGCTTCTGCCGCCGCTTCCCGAGCCACTGCAGGTGGCCGGGCAGGACGTTGATACGCCACGGCTGGTGGTGCGTGGCCCATGGCTGTTGTTGCTGTGGCGTGAGGATCGGCGCCGCCAGCGCCTGCTGTTCTGGCCGGATGTGCTCGATTCCGGGCAGCGACGTGAACTGCGACTGGCCGTGGCCGCACGCGCCGTTTCCCGTCAGCCCCGGACGATGGCACCATAAGCTGAATTGACCGGCGTGCCTGCATGTTCAAACCCATTCCCGTGGCCATTGGCCTGCGCTACCTGCGCGCCAAGCGCCGCAACGGCTTCATCTCCTTCATCTCGATGGCATCGATCCTGGGCATCGCGCTCGGCGTTACGGTGCTGATCACCACGTTGGCGGTGATGAGCGGATTCCAGAAGGAAATCCGCAGCCGCCTGCTGCAAATGACCGCGCACACCACCATCAGCCGCGACGGCGAGCCGATGCCGGACTGGATGCGCGTGGTCGACGTGGCCCGCAAGGATCCGCGCGTGGCCGGTGCCGCGCCTTACATCGAGATCCAGTCGATGATCAGCGGCCCGCGCGTGCAGGGTGCGATCATCCAGGGCATCGATCCGGCGCTGGAGCCGAAGGTATCGGTGATCGACAAGAAGGTCACCAAGGGCAGCTATGCCAGCCTGACGCCGGGCAGCTTCAACCTGCTGCTGGGCAAGGAACTGGCGATCTGGCTCGGCGTCGACGTCGGTGACCAGGTGCTGGTGACCTTCGCCGAAGTGCAGGGCACGCCTGCCGGTGCCGTGCCGCGGATGAAACGCTTCACCGTCAGCGGCATCTTCGAGGCCGGCTACAACGAGGTCGACCGGGGCGTCGGCTTCGCCAACATGCAGGACCTGGAGCGCGTGCTGCGCAGCGACGGCGCCACCGGCGTGCGGCTGAAGCTGCACGACATGGACCGCTCGCTGGAAGTGGGCGTGGACCTCGCGCAGAGCCTCGGTGGTGCCTACCGCGTGAGTGACTGGACCCAGCAGAACGCCAACCTCTACCACTCGCTGCGCATGGAGAAGGTGGTGATGGGCATCCTGCTGTCGCTGATCATCGCCATGGGTGCCTTCAACCTGGTGTCCTCGCAGGTGATGCTGGTGACCGACAAGCAGGCCGACATCGCCATCCTGCGCACCCTCGGCCTGACCCCGGGCGGGGTGATGCAGGTGTTCATGGTGCAGGGTTCGCTGATCGGCATCTTCGGCACGCTGGCCGGCCTGATCGGCGGCATCACCCTGACCCTCAACCTGGAACGCATCCTCGGTGCCATCGAGAGCGTGTTCAACGTCAAGCTGCTGCCGGAGGATGTCTACTACATCACCGGGCTGCCGACCGACATGCAGACCGGCGACGTGGTGGCGATCACCGTGGTCGCGCTGCTGATGAGCTTCCTGGCCACCCTGTATCCCGCCTGGCGGGCAGCACGCACCCAGCCGGCGGAGGCCCTGCGTTATGAATAAGGTCTTCAACCGCGGCGATGAGGTGATCCGCGCCGAAGCACTGGGCAAGACCTACGCCGAAGGGCGCATGCAGACCCCGGTGTTCGATGGACTGGACCTGACCGTGACCGCCGGCGAGACGGTGGCGATCATCGGTGCCTCCGGTGCCGGCAAGAGCACGCTGCTGCACCTGCTGGGCGGGCTGGATGTTCCGACCGCAGGCGAGGTGTACGTCACGGGCCAGCGCATGTCGGCGCTGTCGGATACCGCGCGCGGCCTGCTGCGCAACCAGGCGCTGGGCTTCGTCTACCAGTTCCACCACCTGTTGCCGGAATTCACCGCGCTGGAAAACGTGATGATGCCGGTGCTGCTGGCCGGCACTGCCGTGGCCGAAGCGAGCAGCCGGGCCACCACGCTGCTGGAAGCGGTCGGCCTCGGCCATCGCCTGGACCACAAGCCGGGCGAGCTGTCCGGCGGCGAACGCCAACGTGCCGCGGTGGCACGTGCGCTGGTCAATCATCCGGCCTGCGTGCTCGGTGACGAGCCGACCGGCAACCTGGATGACCGCACCGCGGGCACCGTGTTCGAGCTGATGCTGGAACTCAACCGCGCGCGTCATACCAGCCTGGTGCTGGTCACCCACGACCGCAGCCTGGCGCGGCGCCTGGACCGGGTGCTGGAGCTGCGCGAAGGGCGCCTGCACGCACTGGCCCACGCCGACGTCTGAGCGGCCGGCAACGGCCGCCTCCCGGCGCCTGAACGGGTTTACCTGCCCTCGCGCCGGCCGCACATCGGCCGGCGCATGATCGCAGCAGGTTCCCCGAGGAGATCGCCATGAAGACCCCGATCCTGATCGCCGGACTCTGCCTGGCGCTGGCCGCCTGCGCGACCACCGGCCGGCTCAGCAGTACCGAGAAACTGGATCTGTACCGCGCCCACGCCGGCGCGCCGCAGAACGACATGCAGTTCTTCGGCAGCCTCAATGGCTGGACCGAACTGGGTGACAGCGCGCTGGCGGTGTGGACCCGGCCGAGCGAGGCTTACCTGCTGGAACTGAGTGGTCCGTGCCCGGACCTGTCGTACGCCACCGCCATCGGGTTGACCAGCAGCATGGGCCGCGTGTCATCGCGTTTCGACAAGGTGCTGGTGCGCGACCCGACCGGTGGCCCGCGCATGCCGTGCTTCATCAACAGCATCCGCAAGCTGGACGTGAAGGCACTGCGTGCCTCCGAGCAGGAGCTGCGCCAGGCGCAGGTGCAGGAGCGCGAGGAAAATACGAAATAGCGCGGTAGTGCCGGCCTCTGGCCGGCAACCTGGCATCTGCGCGATGCCGGCCAGCGGCCGGCACTACCTGTGGGTCAGGCTTCCGGGGTGAAGCCGGCGGGCTTTTCCGCGTCCTTCTCGAACAGGAACTTGACCAGTTCGCCCTCAAGGAATGCGCGATGCTCCGGGGTGCGCGGCGACAGGCGGTTTTCGTTGATCAGCATGGTCTGGTGCGCGAGCCACGCGGCCCAGGCCTGCTTGCCGATGTTGCTGAAGATGCGCTGGCCCAGTTCGCCGGGGTAGGGCACGAAGTCCAGGCCCTCGGCATCGCGTTGTTCGTACTGGCAGAAGACGGTTCGGGACATGGTACTCACTCGTGGTTGCGGGGTTTCTTGGGCGTTCGTTTCGGCGCCTTGATCGTGGCGCCATCGAGCAGCTTGCGGATGGGGGCCGGCAGGCCCAGCGCGGGCAGTTCGTCGGTGGCGACCCAGCGCAGCGTGGGTTCTTCCACGCGCAGGCCGTGCACCTGCCGCGACAGCACCTGCAGGTGCAGCTTGTAGTGGCTGAAGGTGTGCTGCAGCACGGGCAGCTCCTCGGCGTCTTCCAGCGTGCCGTCAACGTGCGCGTCGAACCAGTCCTGCAGTTCGCTGCCGGCCTCGGCCTGCGGCAGCGTCCACAACTGTGCCCAGATGCCGGTGTCCGGCCGCTTCTGCAGCAGCACGCGCTGCTGGGCGTCGCGCAGCAGCAGGGCCATCGCTTCGCGCTCGGGCAGGGCCTTGCTGGGCTTGGGCGTGGGCAGTTCGGCGGTGCGGCCTTCGTGGCGCGCCGCGCACGCGTCCTGCAGCGGGCAGATCACGCAGGCTGGCTTGGCGCGGCTGCACACCGTCGCACCCAGGTCCATCTGGGCCTGGGTGTAATCAGCCATTCGCCCGGCCGGCACCTGCGCCACGTGCGCCTCGGCAATCGACCACAACTGTTTCTCGATGGCCGGCAGGCCGGGAAAGCCGTCGATGCCGTGGTAACGGCTGAGCACGCGCTTGACGTTGCCATCGAGGATCGCGAACGGATCGTTCCAGGCCTGGCTGAGGATCGCACCTGCGGTGCTGCGGCCGATGCCGGGCAGGGCATGCAAGGCATCGAAATCGCGCGGCAGGTCGCCGTCGTGCAGTTCCACGCAGCGCTTCGCGGCGGCATGCAGGTTGCGTGCGCGGGCGTAGTAGCCGAGCCCGGCCCACTGCGCCATCACCGCGTCATTGCTGGCGGCGGCGAGGTCGGGCAGCGTCGGGAAATGCTGCAGGAACCGCTGGAAGTACGGGATGACCGTGGCTACCTGGGTCTGCTGCAGCATGATTTCCGACAGCCAGACCCGATAGGGGCTGCGTGGGTGCTGCCAGGGCAGGTCGTGGCGACCATGGTCGTCGAACCAGTGCAGCAGGCGGGCGACGAAACCGTCCCGTTCTGCAGTTTCGGCGCTGGCGTGCGGCTGGCGGGGCATTGGAGTTCCAGAGAGGCAGCCACCCGTGGGGTGGCTCTACCAGGCTGCGGTAGAGCCACGCCATGCGTGGCTGCGCGGTGTATCAGGCGCCCAGCGCTTCGGGCAGCAGGGCGTCGACGAAGGCTTCCGGGTCGAACACGCGCAGGTCTTCCGGGCGCTCACCGATACCGGCAAAGCGGATCGGGATGCCGAACTCGCGGGCCAGCGCGAACACCACGCCGCCCTTGGCAGTGCCGTCCAGCTTGGTCACCACCAGGCCGGTCACGTTCACTGCGGCATTGAACTGGCGCAACTGCGACAGCGCGTTCTGGCCGGTGGTGCCGTCGATCACCATCAGCACTTCGTGCGGGGCGGTGGGGTCGATCTTGCCGAGCACGCGGCGGATCTTGCCCAGCTCGTTCATCAGGCCGGACTGGGTGTGCAGGCGGCCGGCGGTATCGGCGATCAGCACCGAGGTGCCGCGGGCCTTGCCGGCCTGCAGCGCGTCGAATGCCACCGAAGCGGCATCGGCGTTCTGCCCCTGCGCGACCACGGCTACGCCGTTGCGCTCGCCCCAGGCCTGCAGCTGGGCCACGGCGGCGGCGCGGAAGGTATCGCCGGCAGCCAGCATCAGGCTGTGGCCGTCGTCCTTGAAGCGCTTGGCCAGCTTGCCGATGGTGGTGGTCTTGCCGACGCCGTTGACGCCGACGGTGAGCACCACGAAGGGCTTGGCGTTGCGATCGATCACCAGCGGCTTGGCCACCGGCTGCAGGATCGCGATCAGCTCGGCGCGCAACGCGGCCAGCAGCGCATTGGCGTCGGCGAACTCGCGCGACTTCATGCGCTTGCGCAGGCCCTCGACCAGATCGGTGGTGGCGCCCACGCCGACGTCGGCGGTGATCAGTGCGGTTTCCAGCTCGTCCAGTAGATCGTCGTCGAGCTTGGGGTTGCGCGAGAACAGTCCACCGAAGCTGCGCGCGATGACGCTGTTGCGCAGGCGTTCGCGCCAGCCGGGCTTGCCGGCAGGCGCCGGAACGGCATCGATCGAGGCGGCGGCAGGCAGGTCGTCGGTGACCGGTGCCGGGGTGGGCTGAGGCAGTGGCGCGGGTGCCGGTTCGATGGCCGGGGCCGCCACCGGGGCGACGTCGATCCGGGCGGCCGGTTGCGGAGCGCTCGGAGCGGGAACGACCGGAGCCGGAACCACCGGGGTGGGCTCGACAGCGACCGGAACGACGGCTGCCGGCGGCGGCTCGACCGGCGCAGGCGCGGCCGGTACGGCTACCGGTGCTGGCTCTTTGTCCTCGATCGGCGCGGCCGACGGGAACGCCGCCGCCAGCTCTTCAGCCGAGTAGTGCTGGGTCTTGGGTGCCTCCGCTGCGGGGGCATCCTGGGGCTTCTTGCGGCGGAAAAAACTGAGCATTGGCAAAAGGCGCTGAAATCAGGGGGATATGCTACCACTCGGGCCTGTCGGGCCGATGTGGACTCAAGGTCGCGGTCCGCCGGCCGTTAACCGGTCCGGAGGGCCACGTCGTGCGGCCCGGAGACCGCCATGGACAACGTGATGGGAATTGCCCTCGGCGGGATGCGTGCGGCCCAGCAGGGCGTGCAGGTGGCTGCGCACAACGTGGCCAACCTGGCGACCCCGGATGCCCAGCGCCTGCAGCTGCAGCGCAGTGCTGCCGGGCAGGGTGGGGTGCAGGCCGCGGTGATTCCCGTCGGCGTCGATGCCGGCGCGCCGCTGGGTGACCTGCTGGCCGCGAAAGCCGAGGTGGTGGCCTTCGCCGCCAATGCCGCGGTGATCCGCCGCCAGGACCAGATGCTGGGTTCGCTGCTGGATCGCGACGCCTGAACCCCTTCGGCAGGCGCCAACCGCCGCCCCTGGTGGGTGCCAACCTTGGTTGGCACGCTCGATCCGCCCCGGTAGGTGCCAACCTTGGTTGGCACGCTTTTGGGGCGCCAACCAAGGTCGGCCTCTACCAGAGCACCGCCGGGTAAGCCGGGCCATGCCCGGCGACCACCCTGTCGATCAGGCCGACAGCTCCAGCAGCAGCTTGTTCAGCCGCGCCACGTAGGCACCCGGGTCCTTCAGGCTGTCACCGGCGGCCAGCGCGGCCTGGTCGAACAGCACCCGGCCGAGGTCGTCGAAACGCGCGCCATCGGCTTCGGCATCCAGCTTGGCAATCAGTGGGTGGCCCGGGTTGATTTCCAGCACCGGCTTGCTGTCCGGCACCTTCTGCCCGCTGGCTTCCAGGATCTGGCGCATCTGCAGGCCCAGGTCCTGTTCGCCGATGGCCAGCACCGCCGGCGAATCGGTCAGGCGGTGTGACACGCGCACTTCGGCCACGTCATCGCCCAGCACGGTCTTCAGGCGCTCGACCAGGCCCTGCTTGTCCTTCGCCGCGGCTTCCTGTTCCTGCTTGTCCGCTTCGGTTTCCAGCGCGCCCAGGTCGAGATCGCCACGAGCGATGTCGACGAAGCCCTTGCCGTCGAAATCGGTCAGGTAGCCCATCAGCCACTCGTCGATGCGGTCGGTCAGCAGCAGCACTTCCACGCCCTTCTTGCGGAACACTTCCAGGTGGGGGCTGTTGCGCACCTGGCTGTAGCTCTCGCCGGTCAGGTAGTAGATCTTGTCCTGGCCTTCGGTCATGCGGCCGAGGTAATCGGCCAGCGACACCGTCTGTGCATCGCCGTCGCCGCGGGTGGAGGCGAAGCGCAGCAGCCCGGCCACCTTCTCGCGGTTGTTGTAGTCCTCGGCCGGGCCTTCCTTCAGCACCTGGCCGAATTCCTTCCAGAACGTGGCGTATTGCTCCGGCTTGTCGGCGGCCAGCTTGTCCAGCATGTCCAGCGAGCGTTTGGTCAGCGCCGCCTTCATCGAATCGATGACCGGGCCGGACTGCAGGATCTCGCGCGAGACGTTCAGCGACAGGTCGTTGGAGTCGACCACGCCCTTGATGAAGCGCAGGTACAGCGGCAGGAACTGTTCGGCCTGGTCCATCACGAACACGCGCTGCACATAGAGCTTCAGGCCCTTGGGCGCATCGCGGTGGTACAGGTCGAACGGCGCGCGGCCGGGCACGTACAGCAGCGAGGTGTACTCCAGCTTGCCCTCAACCTTGTTGTGGCTCCACGCCAGCGGGTCGCTGTGGTCGTGCGCGACGTGCTTGTAGAACTCGGTGTACTCGGCGTCGCTGATCTCGGTGCGCGGGCGGGTCCACAGCGCGCTGGCGCGGTTGACGGTCTCCCACTCGACGGTGGCGCCTTCTTCGCCTTCCTTCGGCATCTGGATCGGCAGGCCGATGTGGTCCGAGTACTTCTTGAGGATGCTGCGCAGGCGCCAGCCGTCGGCGAAGTCGTGCTCGCCGTCCTTCAGATGCAGGACGATGCGGGTGCCGCGCTCGGCCTTGTCGACAGTGGCGACGTTGAAATCGCCTTCGCCGCGCGAGGTCCAGCGCACGCCTTCGCCTGCAGCCAGGCCGGCGCGGCGCGAGGTCACTTCCACTTCGTCGGCAACGATGAAGGCGCTGTAGAAACCGACGCCGAACTGGCCGATCAGCTGCGAATCCTTCTTCTGGTCGCCGGACAGCTGGCGCAGGAAGTCGCCGGTGCCGGACTTTGCGATCGTGCCAAGGTGGGCGATGGCTTCGGCGCGGCTCATGCCGATGCCGTTGTCTTCGATGGTGATGGTGTGCGCGGTGGGGTCGAAGCTGACGCGCACGCGCAGCTCGCTGTCGCCTTCCAGCAGCGCCGGCTGGGTCAGGGCCTCGAAGCGCAGCTTGTCGGCGGCGTCGGCGGCGTTGGAGACCAGCTCGCGCAGGAAGATCTCCTTGTTGGAGTACAGCGAGTGGATCATCAGCTGCAGCAGCTGCTTGACTTCGGTCTGGAAGCCAAGGGTTTCGGTCTGGGTGGTCTCGGTCATCGATAGGGCTCCATGTGCAATGCCGCGCCAGCGCGTGCGGCCTCGCCAAGGGGTATGGCTGATTGTCCCGAAATCAAGGGGTTGGTCGGCCGGGCGGCGCCCGGCACCTGCAGAGGCCGAAGCAACAGCAACGCCAACCCACACCGCCCCGCCTCTGACAGATTTCCCGCGGCTGTTGGTAGGTGTCGACCTTGGTCGACACATCTGTCAGACATCGAAATAAATCTGGGGTCAGATCCGTTTTCCGCAGGAAAACGGATCTGACCCCAAGAGCCGTTCCGACAGATCGCAGGAAACTGTCGAAGGCGGGGTGGGTCCGGTTGAGGGGGCGTGAGCCGCATGGATGCGGCGACCGAGCTTACATGGACGTACTTGCAGCGTCCCCCTCGACCGGACCCACCCCGCCATCCCACGGGGATGCCCGCTGTTGCTGTTGCTTCGGCTTCTGCGGGTGCCGGGCGCCGCCCGGCCGAACTACAATCCCGCTCATGCTGAATTTCTCGAATTCCTCCCGCCGGGGGCGCCGATGAGCGGCCGCGGTGGCAATGACGGCCAGGTCCGCATCATCGGCGGGCGCTGGCGCAATACCCGGCTGCCGGTGCCGACCCTGCCGGGCCTTCGCCCCAGCAGCGACCGCGTGCGCGAGACCCTGTTCAACTGGCTGATGCCCAAGCTCGGCGGCGCCCGCGTGCTGGACCTGTTCGCTGGCAGTGGCGCGCTGGGCCTGGAGGCGGTCTCGCGTGGCGCTGCCCACGCCACCCTGGTCGAGCGCGATGCGCAGCTGGGACGCAACCTGACCGCCGCCGTCGCCAGGCTGCAGGCCAGCGACCAGATCACCGTCGTGCAGGCCGATGCCCTGCGCTGGCTGCAAGGGGCGCAGGCGCAGCAGGCCGACCTGGTCTTCATCGACCCGCCGTTTGCCGATGGCCTGTGGCAGGACGTGCTGGCCCAGCTGCCGCGGCACCTGGCCGCCGACGCCTGGCTGTACCTGGAATCGCCAGCCGGCCACGTGCCGGTGCTGCCGCCGGACTGGCTGCTGCACCGCGAGGGTGGCACCCGCGAGGTGCGCTTTGCCCTGTACCGCCGTGCCACTGCTACACTTTGACCTCATCTGAACATCTGCATCCGCCCATGACCGTGGCCAATCGCCGCATTGCCGTCTACCCCGGCACGTTCGACCCCATCACCAACGGTCATATCGACCTTGTGAGCCGGGCCGCGCCGCTGTTCGAAAAGGTCGTGGTCGGCGTGGCGCAGAGCCCGTCCAAGGGCCCGGCGCTGCCGCTGGAGCAGCGCGTGCAGCTGGCGCGTGGCGCGCTGGCCCACCACGGCAACGTCGAGGTCATCGGCTTCGATACCCTGCTGGCCCATTTCGTACGTTCGGTGCAGGGCGGGGTGCTGCTGCGCGGCCTGCGCGCGGTGTCCGACTTCGAGTACGAATTCCAGATGGCCAGCATGAACCGCCACCTGATCCCCGAGGTCGAGACCCTGTTCCTGACCCCGGCCGAGCAGCACAGCTTCATTTCGTCCTCGCTGGTCCGCGAGATCGCGCGCCTGGGCGGCGACGTGTCCGGTTTCGTGCCGGCCGCGGTGCTCGAAGCCCTGCGCAAGGTCCGCGAAGCGAAGTCGGCACAGTCGTAAGCCCCGCTGTACCCGCACCCCATTACGTACACCACCACGCACCATTCCGGGAGGAAACCCATGAACACCACCATGCGCGCGATGCTGATCGCTTCGTTGGCCCTGGCCTTCACCGCCTGCAAGAAGGAAGAGGCCGCTCCGGTCGACGAGGCCAAGCCGGCCCTGGTCGCCCCGGCCAAGGACGACGATGCAGGCTGGAAGAAGTACCTGCAGGAAGTGGCGATCCAGAACATGGGCAACATCACCAACAGCCCGTTCCTGTACTACCTCTCGCCGGAATCGGACCCGGACTTCCAGGCCAAGTACGAGCGCCAGACCGAAAGCGCGACCCAGGCCGTGGCCCGTGGCGTGCAGCCGGGCAACATGCTGGCCTTCGGTTCGTCGGCCTCGGGCAAGATGGCTGACATGATCCAGGCCGTGTTCAAGGACGTGTCGCCGGATTCGATGAAGGGCGTGCGCGTCGTCTTCATCGGCCAGTCGGCCGACAACGCCCGCGTGCAGGCTGCGATCCAGCCGACCGGTGCCGAGTACATTTTCGTCGAAGCCAAGTAATACCGAGCCATGGCGGCCATGCTCCGGCATGGCCCGGGCGGCATCCTGCAAGGGCGCCGCTGATGACCTGACCGGCCCGCGCGCCCGCGCTGGCCGGTCCTTTGTCCCAGGGCGCGGGCGAGGAGTATCGCCGTGTCGCTGAAAATCAACGAGCTCTGCGTCAACTGCGACGTGTGCGAGCCGGCCTGCCCCAACCAGGCCATTGCGATGGGTGAAACCATCTACGTGATCGACCCTGCGCGCTGCACCGAATGCGTGGGTCATTTCGACGAGCCACAGTGCGTGGTCGTCTGCCCGGTCGAGTGCATCGACCCGGACCCGGAGATCGTGGAAACGGAAGACCAGCTGCTGGCCAAGCTGCGCCAGCTGCAGCACGATCACCCCGAACTCTACGCGGAGCCCCCATCCGAATGAAGACGCTGATCGTCCGCCCCCTGTTGCTGCTCGGCCTGCTGCTGAGCCCCATGGCCTGGGCCGACAGCCCGGCCCGTGCCGATCGCCCTGATGGCGCGGCCATTGCCAGCGGCCACGCACTGGCCACCCAGGCCGGCATCGATATCCTGGCGCAGGGCGGCAACGCCTTCGACGCTGCAGTGGCGGTGTCGTCCACGCTGGCGGTGGTCGAGCCGATCAGTTCCGGGTTGGGCGGCGGCGGCTTCTTCCTGCTGCACGACGCGGCCACCGGCAAGGATGTGATGCTGGATGCGCGCGAGACCGCCCCGGCTGCGGCGACCCCGCAGGCCTTCCTCGACAAGCAGGGCGACCTGGACCGTGATCGTTCGGTCAACGGTGCCTGGTCGGCGGGTATTCCCGGCCTGCCCGCAGCGCTGGTCGAGCTGTCGGCCAAGCACGGCAAGCTGCCGTTGTCGGCCTCGCTGCAGCCGGCGATCCGCATCGCGCGCGAAGGTTTCCCGGTGTACGACCGCATGGCCAAGGGCTACGCGTCGCGGCGTGAAGTGATGGAGCGCTATCCCGGCACGCGCGAGGTCTACCTGCGCAATGGCAAGCCGATCGCCAGCGGCGACCTGTTCAAGCAGCCGGAACTGGCGCAGACGCTGGAGCGCCTGGCCGCGGGGGGCTTTGATGGCTTCTACAAGGGCCAGACCGGAAAGCTGTTGCTGGCGGGCGTGAAGCAGGCTGGCGGCAAGTGGACCGCTGAAGAACTGGCCGGTTACCGCGTCAAGCAGCGCGAGCCGATCGTGTTCAACTACAACGGCTGGAAGATCACCACCGCGCCGCCGCCGTCGTCCGGTGGCATCGCGCTGGCGAGCATGCTGCAGATCCTGGAAGGCTGGGACATCAGGAAGATGGACCCGGCCCACCGCACCCACCTGGTGGTGGAGTCGATGCGCCGCGCCTACCGCGACCGCACCTTCTTCCTCGGCGATCCGGACTTCGTGCAGATCCCGCAGAAAGTGCTGACCAGCAAGGATTATGCGCAGGGCCTGCGGGCGACCATCCATCCGGAGAAGGCCACGCCCAGCGACCTGCTGTCGGGCAATCCGACGCCGCTGGAAGACGACGAGACCACGCACTTCTCGATCATCGACCGCGACGGCAACCGCGTCGGCGCCACCCAGACCGTCAACCTGCTGTATGGCTCGGGGCTGATTCCCAAGGGCACCGGCGTGCTGCTGAACAACGAGATGGACGACTTCGCGCTGAAGCCGGGCACGCCCAATGCGTTCGGCGTGATGGGCTATGAGGCCAATGCGCCGAAGGCCGGCAAGCGCATGCTCAGCTCGATGACGCCGACCTTCATGGAGAACGCCGACAAGGTCGTGGTGCTGGGCACCCCGGGTGGCAGCCGCATCATCACCATGGTGCTGCTGGGCATCCTCGGCTACGACGACGGCCTGGATGCACAGCAGGTTGCCGCGCTGCCGCGCTACCACCACCAGTGGCTGCCGGACCTGATCGAAGCCGAGGACGATGCGTTCGACGCGGCGACGGTGAAGCAGTTGCAGGCGATGGGCCACAAGATCGACCTGCCGGGTGACGTCGCCGCAGGCGGCCGCGGTTCCAGTCACGTGTGGGGCAACCTGCAGACCGTGGAATGGGACCGCAAGGCGAACAAGCTGTTCGGCGGCAGCGACCCCCGCAACCCGGTGGGCAGCGCCCAGGTCGTGCCGGCACGCTGATCCGGTAGCGCCGGCTGCTGGCCGGCAATCCGGCAGATTAGCGAAACCCCGCCTTTGCCGGCGGGGTTTTCTGTTTCCTTTCTAGCGATTATTTAACGGGCTGGCGCCGATAATCGACGCATGAAACTCTGGTCTATTCGTGGAAACTCGCAGCGCCTCGATGGCGGTGCGATGTTCGGCAACGCACCGCGTGCGTTGTGGGAAAAATGGGCGGCACCCGACGAGCTCAATCGCATCGAGCTGGCCTGCCGCGCACTGCTTGCCAGTCCGCTGGAAGGCAAGACCGTGCTGTTTGAAACCGGTATCGGGGCGTTCTTCGATCCGCGCATGCGCGAGCGCTACGGCGTGCAGGAAAGCCAGCACGTACTGATCGATTCGTTGCGCGAAGCCGGCTTCGAGCACGAGGATATCGATGTGGTGGTGCTCAGCCACCTGCATTTCGATCATGCTGGCGGCCTGCTGGCGGCATGGAGCGAAGGGCGTGAACCCGAGTTGCTGTTCCCCAACGCGACCTACGTGGTCGGTGCGCAGCATTGGCAGCGCGCCGTGCAGCCGCATCCGCGCGACCGTGCCAGCTTCATTCCGGAACTGCCGGGCCTGCTGCAGGCCAGTGGCCGGCTGGAAGTGGTGGACGGGGAGTACTCGAAGGCACTTGGCCGCAGCGTGCGCTTCAGCTACAGCGACGGGCATACGCCGGGACTGATGCTGGCCGAGATCGTCGGTCACGCGCATGCCGGCGAAAGTGCGCATGGTGGCGTGGTGTTCTGTGCCGACCTGATCCCGGGGCGCTCATGGGTACACGTGCCGATCACCATGGGCTACGACCGCAACGCCGAGCTGCTGATCGACGAGAAGCGGCAGTTCCTTGAAGACAAGCTGGCGCGCAACGTGCGGCTGTTCTTCACCCACGACCCGCAGGTGGCGCTGGCGCAGCTGGGCCGTGATGACAAGGGACGTTTCGTGACCCTGCACGAACAGGGCGAGCTGAAGGCGCGCGCCCTGGGGTAATGAAAAGGCCGGGCAATGCCCGGCCTTTCACTGACGGTGGCAAATCCACGCCATGCGTGGATGGCGTTCGATCCGGACGCGACGATTATGACGACTTCAGGCAGCTGCTCATGAAGGTCTTGCGCGCATCACCGGCCAGCTTCTTCGCGCCCGCGTCAGCGTTGCACTTGCGCATCCGTTCCTGCTGCGGATTGACCGCCTTGGTCTCGGCGGCGTGGCCGCTGAGGCAGGAGCTCTGCGCGGTCTTGTAGGCATCACCCTTCAAGCCCTTGTTCTTGGCCGAGCATTCGGCCATGCGCTGCTGCTGCGGGGTGGCGGCGTTGGCAGCCAGGGGCAGGCCGACCAGCAGGACGGCGGCCAGCAGGAAAGAGGCTTTCATCGGGAGCTCCAAGGGTGGCGGGTGCGCGGAGCATTCGCTTCAGGCCGGCAAGGCCACGTGAAGAATCACGCCAGTGCCGCGCCTGCTTGCGGCAACGTTCAGACCGGCGTATTACTTAGCCATATGGGTAAGTATTATCCTGCCATTGAAGACGTCTTCCAGGCACTGGCCGACCCGACCCGTTGCGCGATCGTAGCGGCGCTGGGGCAGGGGCCGCGCACGGTGTCGATGCTGGCCGAACCCTTCGAGATGGCCTTGCCCTCACTGATGAAACACCTGGCCGTGCTGGAGCGCAGCGGCGTGGTGCGCAGCCACAAGCAGGGGCGCACACGCACCTGCGAACTGGTGCCGGCGCGGCTGGGCCAGGCCGAACAATGGCTCGCAGAACAGCGTGCGGCTTGGGAAGCGCGTTCCGACCGCATGGTCGATTTCGTCGAGACCCTTCACCGACAGGAGCAGGCCCATGGCCGTAGACGCAGGTAACAACCCCGACACCGATCTGGTGATCAGCCGTGTGCTGAACGCACCGCGCGCCGCCTTGTGGCGGGCGTGGACCGACCCGGAACTGCTGCGCCAGTGGTGGTGCCCGAAGCCGTGGACCACCGAGGTACGCGCATTCGACCTGCGCCCCGGCGGGGCCTTCCACACCTTCATGCAGGGCCCCGATGGCGGCAGCAGTGACAATCCGGGCAGTTTCCTGGAGATCGTGCCGCAGCAGCGCCTGGTGTTCACCTCGATGCTGGGTGCGGGCTGGCGACCGCAGTCACCCTGGCTGGGCTTTACCGCCGTGATCACGATGGAGGACGAGGAGCAGGGCTGCCGCTACACCGCGCGGGTGATGCACCCGGACAAGGCCCTGCGTGACCAGCATGAGCAGCTGGGCTTCTTCGACGGCTGGAACACCGCCATCGACCAGCTGGAAGCCTTCGCCGCCGGGCTGTAGGCAGGAATGCGGGGTGGTGGGGTCAGAGCCCTCTCTGCGAAAGGGGTCCGACCCCCGCGATGTTGGGGTCAGATCCCTTTCGCTGTGAAAGGGCTCTGACCCCGGTTCACCGGATCAACCGACGCGGGTACCGAAGATGCGGTCGCCGGCGTCGCCCAGGCCCGGCAGGATGTAGCCCTTGTCGTTGAGCTGGGCATCGATGGCTGCGGTGTAGATCTCCACGTCCGGGTGCACGGCCTTGACCGCTTCGATGCCTTCCGGCGCGGCCACCAGGAAGATGCCCTTGATGCGGCGGGCACCGGCACGCTTGAGCATGTCGATGGTGGCGATCAGGGTGCCGCCGGTGGCCAGCATCGGGTCCAGGATCAGCGCGTCGCGCTCTTCCAGGCGGC
Organism: Stenotrophomonas sp. CASM114; assembly: GCF_049384325.1. NCBI lineage: Bacteria > Pseudomonadati > Pseudomonadota > Gammaproteobacteria > Lysobacterales > Lysobacteraceae > Stenotrophomonas > Stenotrophomonas sp. CASM114. Next base: position 174,980 of record NZ_JBMRGJ010000006.1, read on the forward strand.
CGGTCAGGCGCTCGAAGTAGGGCACCGGCTGCAGGGTTTCCTCATCGCGCTGCAGGCCGACCACGCTGACGCGTGCCGCCGGGATCAGCGACAGCACGCCGCTGAGCATGCCCAGGCCGGCACGCAGGATCGGCACCACGGTGATCTTGGCACCGGCGATGCGCTGCACGGTGACCGGACCGGCCCAGCCGGGCAGGGTGTGCGGCTCGGTGTCCAGGTCGGCGGTGGCCTCGTAGGCCAGCAGCGTACCCAGCTCGTTGGCCAGTTCGCGGAAATCCTTGGTGCTGAGCGCAGCGTTGCGCATCAGGCCGATCTTGTGCTGCACCAGCGGGTGGCGCACTTCGACGATCTTCATGGTCGGGAAGGGGGGCAAAGGAGAGAGGAGGCCATTTTGCCGGATTGGCGTGTCGAACCCCAAACCGGGCCTGGATCTGATGTACATGAAATGTGCAGGCGCATGTCACGGCCATGCAACCTTGCGGACATACCGTGCAGCCCCATTCTTAACAGGAATGGGGATTCCCAGTGCATATCAAGACTCCGTTGGCCGTTGCCATCACCCTGACCCTGGCGATGGGGGCCGCGGCACCGCTGCAGGCTGCCGGGCAACAGGCGGTAGCCGCTACCGGCGCCGTGGCGGCCGACGCGGTCGACCTGGACCGTATCGAAGTGCGCGCCCAGCTCGAATCGCAGATCCGCGCGGTCGACCTCAAGCGCAGCAGCGACGCCATCGAGGACGCGGTGTCCTCCGATGCCCTGGGCCAGTATCCGGACAAGAACGTGGCCGAATCACTGCAGCGCCTGCCGGGCGTCAGCGTGACCCGCGACCAGGGCGAAGGCCGCTTCGTGGTCATTCGCGGCCTGGATGCCAATCTCAACAGCGTCAGCGTGGATGGCATCGCCATCGGTACGCCGGAAGATTCCAGCCGCGCCGCGCCGCTGGACGTGATCCCATCGGACTCCACCGAGCGCCTGCGCGTGGTCAAGTCGCCGACCCCGGACATGCCCGGTGATGCCATCGGCGGCGCCGTGCTGGTCGAATCGGCGTCGGCCTTCGACCGCGACGGCCGCAGCCTGCGCGGCAAGATCGAGGGCAGCCACCAGCAGCTGTCCGGCGAGACCAGCCCCAAGGCCGCCTTCAACTACAGCGAAGTGTTCAACGACACGTTCGGCGTGGCGCTGGGCGTGAACTACCAGAAGCGGAAGTTCGAGTCGGACAACACCGAAGTGGAATATGACGGCGAGGACGATGCCGCCCCCGGTGACGTGACCGCGATCAACCTGCAGCACCGCAAGTACGAGATCGAGCGCAGGCGCATCGGTGCCAACCTCAACCTCGACTGGCGCCCCAACGAAGACAGCAAGTACTACCTGCGCACGCTGTACAGCCAGTTCGACGATGCGGAGACCCGCCAGCGCGTGATCTTCAACTTCGACGACGCGAAGATGGTCAAGACCGGCACCGACCAGTACCGGCTCGATGGCATGCCGAAGGACTCGATCGACAAGCGCATGCGCTACCGCACCAAGAAGGAGAACACCTTTGCGGCCAGTCTTGGTGGCGAGAACAAGCTGACCAACGCCGTGGTCGATTACCGGATCGGCTACACCCGTACCGAAGAGCGCGTGAACGACGAGATGGAGGCGCGCTTCAAGCTCAACGGCAAGGCCTTCAATGGCACCCTGGACCAGAGCAGCCGCCTGCCCAGCTACAGCTTCGATAACCCGCAGTGGCTGGACAACGGCAACTACGCGTTCGACCGCGTCGTGCTTTCGCCCAAGCAGGTGAACGACAAGGAACACAGCGCGCAGGTCAACGTGCGCTTCGACGGCGACAGCAGCAGCATCAAGTTCGGCCTGCTCGGCCGCTGGCGCGACCGCGACGTGAATGTCGATGAGCGCGAACTGCGCGTCGGCCCGAAGGTGGTGCTGTCGAGCTGGACCACCTCTTCGCCGGAGCATCGCCACGGCAACATGGGGGATGGCATGGACTCGGCTGCGATGCGCGCGTTCTGGGCCGCCAATGGTGGCCAGTACAGCGCCCGCCCGCAGGATGTCGGCGGCAATGCGATGACGTCGCTGGAAGAGGATTACGTGGCCAGCGAGGACATCTTCGCCAGCTATGCCATGGGTACCTGGGATGTGGGCGCGCTGCGCATCATCGGCGGCTTGCGCGTGGAGAACACCCGCTTCAAGGCAGTCGGCAACCAGGTGGACGTGGCCGCCAACGGCCGCAGCTTCACCGTCACCCCGCGCGTGGCCAACAGCAGCTACACCAACGTGCTGCCGGGCCTGCATCTGCGCTATGACGCGGCCGATGACTGGGTGCTGCGCGCCTCGGCCAACAAGACCGTATCGCGCCCGTCCTTCGGCGACGTCTCGCCGCGCGTGGGTTACAGCCGCGGTGACGAGGAAGTGCGCCTGGGCAACCCCGAACTGGATCCGTACGAGTCGAAGAACATCGACCTGTCGGTGGAGAAGTACATCGGCAGCAGCGGCATCGTTTCGCTGGGACTGTTCCACAAGTCGATCGATGGCTACATCGTGGAGACCGTGCGGACCAATGATCCGGCCTACGGTGGATTCGACGTGACCCAGCCGATCAATGGTCGCAAGGCCACCGTGCGTGGCGCGGAGTTCAACTGGCAGCAGCAGCTGGCCTTCCTGGCGGAGGGCCTGGATGGCCTGCTGGTCGGTGCCAGTGGCACCTGGCTGGACACCACGTTCGATGCCGGCATCAAGGGACGTGAGGGCGAGGACTTCACCCTGCCGCGCGCTTCCAAGCATGTCTACAGCGCACACATCGGCTATGAAAAGTACGGTGTAAGCACGCGTCTGGCGGCCGTGTACCGCAGCGAGTATTTGGACAGCATCGGCAAGGGGCGTGCATTCGACATCTACGTGGCACCCAACACCCAGCTCGATTTCTCGCTGGACTACAAGTTCACCCCGCGCGTGAGCATGTACTTCGAAGCGCAGAACCTGCTGGACAAGCCGCTGGAGCTGTACCAGGGCACCCGCTCGCGCACCCTGCAGATGGAAGAGTACGGCCGCACCTATGCGCTGGGCCTGAAGGTGGCGCTGTGATGGGGCGTGGCGTCACTGTCCTGGCCGCCGCGCTGGCGGCTACGCTGGTCGCCGGCTGCACGCCGGCCACCGGCAACGATCCGGTTGCGGGAGCGGCCGCGCCGGCCGCCAATGGCGAGCGCGTGGTGAGCACCATCGCCGAAGCGTTCCTGTCACCGATGACCCCGGCCGACAACATCGACTCGCCGGCGGCCTGGCGCGCGCCGGACGGCGCGCTGTGGCTGATCGCCACCGCCAAGGCCACCGACAAGCTGGTGGTCTACGACGGCAGCACCGGCCAGCACCTGCGTGACGTCGGCAGCAGCGGCACCGCACCGGGGCAGTTCGACCGCCCAAACGGCATCGCGGTGACCGACGACCTGCTGTGGATCGTCGAGCGCGACAATCACCGCGTGCAGGTGCTGAGCCTGCCGGACTTCGCGCCGCTGGCGACCTTCGCTGCGGACGACCTGCGCAAGCCGTACGGTCTGTGGGTCGACCGCCGTGCCGATGGCTACAGCGTCTACGTCACCGATTCCTGGGACAACGGCGAGGATGCGCAGGGGCGTGACATCCTGCCGCCGCTGGCCGAGCTGGACAAGCGCGTGCGCCAGTACCATGTGACCCGCGACGGCGCGAAGGTCGAGGCGAAGCTGGTGGCCAGCATCGGCGATACCACCGAGGCCGGTGCACTGCGCGTGGTCGAGTCGATCTGGGGCGACCCCGAGAACGACCGGCTGCTGATTGCCGAAGAGGACGAGCGCTACGCCAGCGAGTTCAAGGTCTACACCCTGGCGGGCCGCTTCACTGGCACCACCTTTGGCCGCGACGTGTTCAAGGCCCAGGCCGAAGGCGTGACCCTGCGCACCTGCGGCAAGGACGGCTGGTGGATCACCACCGAACAGGGCAAGCAGCGCAGCGTGTTCCACCTGTTCGACCGGCACACGCTGAAGCCGGTCGGCGCGTTCCAGGGCAATACCGTGGCCAACACCGATGGCATCTGGATGATGCAGCAGCCCAGCGCGCGCTTCCCACACGGTGCGCTGTATGCAGTACATGACGACCAGGGCGTGGTGGCCTTCGACTGGGAGAGCATCGCCAAGCAGCTGGCGTTGCCGCTGGAGTGTGGCGCATGAGCGGGCAGTGCGTAATGCGCGCGCTGGCGCTGGGCCTGCTGCTGGCGCTGCCGTCGCTGTCGTTCGCGGCGGCCGAACCGAATACCCAGGTGCCGGCAGGTAGCCGCCACTACGCGGCGACGACGGTGCCGGACCGCATCGTCGCCTCGCCGGCGGTTGATTCCAGCCATGGGTTCGCCGTGGCCTGGCGTACCGACGACAGCGTGCAGGCGCCGCTGCTGGAAATCGCGCTGGCCGCAGATTCGCCGGCCATTGAAGGCATCCGCCAGGTGCGTGCGACGACCCGCGCGCTGCAGACCGAGAACGGTCTGTCACACCACCATCGGGCAGATATCGATGGCCTGCAGCCGGATACCCAGTACGTCTACCGTGTGCAGGGCAATGGCAGCTGGAGCGCCTGGAACCAGCTGCGCACGCTGGCCAGCGCCGATCAGCCGCTGACCCTGCTGTACTTCGGCGATACCCAGAACAAGAACGTCAGCCACGTCAGCCGCGTGGTGCGTGCCGCGCAGAAGGCCGCGCCGCAGGCGCGCATGAGTCTGTTTGCCGGTGACCTGGTCAGCGGAGGCGACAACATGGATGACAGCGAGTGGGGTGAGTGGTTCGCTGCGACCAGTTGGCTGGCGCAGGAAACGCTGGTGGCGCCGGCCATCGGCAACCACGAGTACTTCGAGGAATTCGAGGACACCCCGCAGGAGCGCCGCGTGCTGGGTCGCCACTGGCCGGTGACGTTCGCGCTGCCGGGCAATGGTGCCACCGCCGCGCAGCAGACCAGCTACTGGTTCGATGCGCAGGGCGTGCGCGTGGCCGTGGTCGATGGCACATCGGCACTCGACCTCGGCACCGCCAAGGCACAGGCACAGTGGCTGGACAAGGTGCTGACCGGCAATCGGCCGGCGTGGACCATCGTGCTGCTGCACCAGCCGTTCTACTCGCCGCGCGAAGGGCGCGAGAACGCCGCGTTGCGTGACGTGCTGCTGCCGGTGGTACGCCGCCACAACGTCGATCTGGTGCTGCAGGGCCATGACCACACCTATGGCCGCCGTGGCGAAGGGCAGGCCGCGACGCCGCAGTATGTGGTGACCGTGGCCGGACCGAAGCAGTACCGCCTTTCCGACGAAGCGCGCAGGACGATGGACCCGGTGGCCGAGGACACCCCGCTGTTCCAGGTGCTGAACATCGACCCGCAGCACCTGCGCTATGAAGCACGCACCGTGACCGGCCGTCTTTACGATGCCTTCGAATTGCGTCGTGATGCCAAGGGTGGAAAGCAGCGCACGGAGTTGACCGAAGGCCGCATCACGCCACGCGACTGCCCGCGTGCGCAGACCGCCAAGGGTCGCGCCGACCGCTGCTGGGAATGAGGAGACGCCGATGACCACACCCCGCCGCATCATTCCATTGGCTGCCATCGGCGCGTCCCTGCTGTTGCTGGCCAGTGCGGTAACCGCCGCCGATACCGTGCTGCATCCCTTCCTGGTCGCCCAGCCGGCGCAGGCCCCGCAGGAGGTGAACCTGGCGGTGGAGATCCCGGCCGGCAGCTTCACCAAGTACGAGATCAAGGAAGACGGCCTGGTGCACGTGGACCGCTTCCAGTCGATGCCGGTCGCCTATCCGGCCAACTACGGCTCGATGCCGCGCACCCTGGCCGGCGACAACGATCCGCTGGATGCGCTGGTGTTGACCCGCGAACCGCTGCATCCGGGCGTGATCGTGCGTTTCCGGCCGATCGGTTACCTGAAGATGATCGATGGCGGCGAGCACGACGAGAAGATCATCGGGGTGCCGACCGACAAGGTCGACCCGACCTACGCCAGTATCCGCGACCTGGCGGACCTGCCGGAGGCCGAACGGCAGCGGATCGAAGCGTTCTTCCGCGTCTACAAGGACCTGCCGGCCGGGCGCAACCCGGTGCAGCTCAATGGCTGGGGCAACGCCGCCGAGGCACGGTCAGTGATCCGCGAGGCCATGCAGCGGTTCAAGCACTAGCACCCCGCCGTGGGTGGCCGGACGCGCGCATCACCTTCACCGCCCCTGGCTATCATGTCCGCCTTCCACATCGAAGGCGGTGCATGTGTCGGTAGCGTTGGTATGGTTCCGCCGTGATCTGCGGCTGCAGGACAATCCGGCCCTGCAGGCCGCGCTGGATGCGGGTCACGACGTGGTGCCGGTCTATCTCCACGCGCCACACGAGGAAGGGGACTGGGTGCCTGGCGCGGCCTCCGATGCGTGGCGCCACCGTTCACTGGGTGCCTTGGACGCCGACCTGCGCACGCGCGGTTCCTCGCTGGTGCTGCGTAGCGGTGACAGCCTGCCGGCCCTGCAGTTGCTGATCGAGCAGACCGGCGCCGAGGCGGTGTACTGGAACCGCAAGTACGAGCCGGCCACCCAGCCACGCGACGCCACCATCAAGCGCACGCTGCGTGAGCAGGGCATCGACGCGCAGAGCTGCAATGGCAGTCTGTTGTTCGAGCCCTGGGACATCGCGACACAGCAGGGTCAGCCGTACAAGGTGTTCACTCCGTACTGGCGCAACGTACTCAGTCATTGGCGCCTGCCGACGCTGAGTGCCGCGCCGAAGGCACTGACCGCGCACTCGGTCGACGGCCTCGCATTGGACGAGCTGCGGCTGGCGCCCACGCTGGACTGGGATTCCGGTTTCTGGGAGCACTGGCAGCCGGGCGAGGCCGGCGCGCTGGAGGCGTTGTCCGTGTTCGAGGACGGCGCGTTGCGCGGTTACCGCGAGCAGCGTGACCTGCCGGACCGGGTCGGCACCTCGCGGCTGTCGCCGCATCTGCATTTCGGTGAGATCGCACCGTGGCGCATCGCGCATGCGCTGGAGAGATTGCGCAGTGCCGGCACTGACGCCGACATCGACGGCTATCTGCGGCAACTGGGCTGGCGCGATTTCGCCTACCACCTGTTGCATCACTTCCCGAAGACGCCGACCGACAACCTCAATCCGCGTTTCGACCGCTTCCCTTGGGCCACGCCCACTGCAGCGCAACTGCATGACTGGCAGCGCGGCAACACCGGCGTGCCGATCGTCGATGCGGGCCTGCGCGAGTTGTGGCACACCGGCTACATGCACAACCGGGTACGGATGATTGTTGCCAGCTACCTGTGCAAGCACCTGCGTGCGCACTGGCTGCAGGGCGCGCGCTGGTTCTGGGACACCCTGGTCGATGCCGACCTGGCCAACAACACGATGGGCTGGCAGTGGGTGGCAGGCACCGGCGCCGACGCGGCCCCGTACTTCCGGGTGTTCAACCCGGTCACCCAGGCCGAGAAGTTCGACCCGCAGGCCCGCTACATCAGCCGCTGGGTGCCCGAACTGGCGGCGTTGCCGGTGAAGGCGCGCTTCGCGCCGTGGCAGCATCCGCTGCTGCTGGCGGCGCATGCCCCGCGCTATCCGCGTACGCCGCTGGTGGATCTGGCCGTCGGCCGCGATGCTGCGCTGGCCGCCTACCGGCAGACGGGGGCTGGGTAAAGCGCGGGCTGAGCGTTCCAGTCAGTTAGCTGAACGCGGCCCTGTTGCCGCGACCGATCATCATCCCGACATCGCATCGGGCTGTTTATTCTCTCTGCGCCCGTAAGCCGCCGACCCGACCGGAAAACAAGGAGAACCACATGATCCGCAACACCACCCGCAACGTCGCACTGGCCCTGATGAGTGCGGCCGTCCTGTCGGCCTGCGCCACCGGCGGCTCCTATGTGCAGAGCGACCAGTACGGCAACCCGACCGAACAGCAGAACCGTACCGGCCGCAACGCGCTGATCGGTACCGCCATCGGTGTGGCTGCCGGCCTGCTGACCGGCGACAGCGCCACCGAGCGTCGTCAGCACGCACTGATCGGTGCCGGTATCGGTGCGCTCAGCGGCGCCGCCGTCGGCCAGTACCAGGATCGCCAGGAACGCGCGCTGCGCGAGCGCACCGCCAACACCGGCATCGATGTGCAGCGCCAGGGCGACAACATCATGCTGAACCTGCCGGACGGCATCACCTTCGACTTCGGCAAGGCCACCCTGAAGCCGCAGTTCTACGGCTCGCTCAACGGTGTGGCCGGTACGCTGCGCGAGTACAACCAGACCATGATCGAAGTGGTGGGCCACACCGACAGCATCGGCAGCGACGCGGTCAACAACCGCCTGTCGAAGGAACGCGCAGATTCGGTGGCGCAGTACCTGATCGGCCAAGGCGTGCAGAGCGTGCGCATCGAAACGCTGGGGGCCGGCAAGTCGTATCCGATTGCCGACAACAGCACCGATGCCGGCCGTGCCAAAAACCGTCGCGTTGAAATCCGCGTGATTCCGCTCAAGCAGTAACGCGTAGCGTTGTTGCTGTTCCGGCCTGGCCGGAACGAAAATGCCGCCCTTGCAGGCGGCATTTTCTGTAGGTGCCGAGCTTGCTCGGCACGCCGATAGCGCGTCCGGTTGCGGCTTCTCCGAACGGCGCCGACCAAGGTCGGCATCTACCGAAAGCCACGCAGCCGGAACGAAAATGCCGCCCTTGCAGGCGGCATTTTTGTGGGTGCCGAGCTTGCTCGGCACACCGACAGCGTTCCCGTTCGCGGCTTCTCCGAACGGCGCCGACCAAGGTCGGCATCTACCGGACGCCCGGCGCAGCGGGAAGGAAATGCCGCAACTCATCTCCTGGTAGATGCCGACCTTGGTCGGCGCGGTTCCAACCGCAGTCGAGCATGGCTCGCCTCTACGAAATCCGGTTACGCCGCCGAGGCGGCGACCTTCTCCAGGATGCGCTTGCCGCTGCTCTCCAACGCCGCGTCTTCCTGGGCCTTCTGCTGCTGTGCCAGCTTCGCACCCGGGCACTGCGCCAGCATGTAGTTGGCGTCGAAGTTGAGCTTTTCCACCAGGAAATCGACGAACGCCCGCACCTTCGGCGAGACCAGGCGGCCACCGGCGAACACGGCGTTGAAGTCCACTTCCGGGCCGGTCCAGCCGGCCAGCACGCGCCGTACCATGCCGGACTCCACGAACGGCTTGGCCATCACATCACCGGTCAGCAGCAGGCCTTCGCCACAGACCAGCGCACCATTCAGCGCAGACATGTCGTTGGCGGTCATCAGCGGGGTGACCGGGAAGTCACGCAGTTCGCCGCCGTTCTCGCCCAGCTGCCAGGTGAAGCGCGGTGAATTGCCAGTGTGATACGGCTTGCGCATCGCCAGGATGCGATGGAACTGCAGTTCTTCCGGATGCAGCGGCTCACCATAGCGCTCGATGTAGGCCGGGCTGGCGAACACCTGCGTGCGCAGGCTGCCCAGCTTGCGCGCGACCAGGTTGGAATCGGGCAGGGCGCCCACACGCAGCGCCAGATCCGCTTCGCCGGCAATCAGGTCCAGCTTCTCGTTGCCCATGTGCATGTCCAGGCGGATTTCCGGATACTGCGCATGGAACTGGCCCAGCAGCGGGGCGATCCAGGTGATGCCGATCGAATAGGGCACGGTGAAGCGCAGCCAGCCGCGCGGGCCGGACTGCAACTGGCTCACCGCGCTTTCGGCTTCTTCCAGCTCGCGCGCGATGCGCTGGCAATGCTCGTGGTAGATCGAGCCGGCTTCGGTCAGGCCGAGGCGGCGGGTGGTCCGGTGCAGCAGCCGCGCGCCCAGGCGCGTTTCCAGCTCCTGCACTTTGCGGCTGACCGTGGTCTTGGGCAGGCCGAGCGATTTGGCAGCGGCGATGAAACTGCCTTGCTCGACCACCTTGACGAAGATCAGCGTCTCGTTGAGATCGTGGGACATGGTCGGGGATCCTGGACGTCGGGGATGGGACAATCGTGACAGAACGATTGGACCGGGAGCGGGATGATTATTCCCCTTAATCAGGACTAATCAAGTAAAGGTTTGAGGTCTATCGTGGCGCCATTCGTGAAATGGAGCCCCCTCGCCATGAGCCTGCGCAACATTCTTGCCCGCTTCCGGCATGTCGGCCAGAACACCCTGGACCTGGCGATGACCGTCGAAGCCCGTCCGAGTTCCTTGGTACACAAGGACTTTCGTGAGTTTACCGCGCCCATGCGTCAGCAGCGTGGCGGTGCCATCCGCCTGGCCCCGCACAAGGGTGACCGGCTGCGCCGGATCGGGACTATCCCGGATTTGGGAGGAAATGTCCCGTGAATGGGATACTGACGCCCGAAGTCCTGGTCCTCGGCGGCACCGGTGCCGTCGGCCAGGGCGTGGTCGGCGCATTGCTGGAAGCCGGCAGCCCGGTGCTGGTGGTTGGCCGCGACCCGGGTCGGCTGGCGGCGCTGCATGAGCAGTTCGCCGACGAGCCCGGCCTGGAGACGCTGCTGGGCTCGCTCAGCGATGACGGCTCGGCGCGTGCCTTGGCCGAACGCATCGCGCAGCGCCCCCGTCCGCTGGCGGCGGTCATCGCCGCAATGGGTGGCCCCTACCGTCGCGGCCGGGTGACCGACCGCAATGGCGAAGAGCTGTTGGGGGCGATGCAGGCCGATCTGATGCCGCACGTGCACGCGGTGCGTCACCTGCTGCCGCTGCTGCAGGACAACGTGCATGCGCGCCGCTACGTGATGATCGGCAGCCCCGCCAACGCCAAGCCCTGGGCGGGTTACGGCGAGACCTCGATCACCACCGCCGCGCTGCGCATGTACGCGCAGGTGGTGCACCAGGAAGCGCAGGCACTGGGTGTGCGCGCGCAGATGCTGGAAGTCTGCAGTCCGGTGTGCACCCCGGCCAACGCGGCCAATGCGTGCATCGAGTGGCCAAGCTCGTTGCTGGTCGGTCGTCGTGTGGTCTCCCTGCTGGACGGCTGCCGCGACAACCGCGCCATCGTCCGCTGCGACAGCAGCGATGCCGAACTGCCGCGCGGCCTGCTGCACCTGGATGTCCCTCCACTGTGGCGCGATACCGCGGGCATCGCTTGACCTCGACCATGGTTGAGGTCGCAGTATGCGCCGCCGATTTTTGCAACACGTTCTCATATAGCTGTACCACCCCTCCGTACGGATGCATGCCATGACTTCCCCCAATACCACCCCACATCGTTTCGGCCATCGCATCGCGATGGTCGGCGTGTCGATCCTCGCCGCGGCCGTGCTTGCGGCCTGCAGCGGCGGCCATGCCGAAGAGGCCGGTGCTCCGCCGCCGCCGCAGGTCAGCGCCGCGCCGGTGCTGGTCAAGCAGGTCAGCCAGTGGGACGAGTTCAGCGGCCGCGTCGAAGCGGTGCAGAGCGTTGAACTGCGCCCGCGCGTGTCCGGCTACATCGACAAGGTCAACTACGTCGAAGGCCAGGAAGTGAAGAAGGGCGAAGTGCTCTTCACCATCGACGCGCGCAGCTACCAGGCCGAGTACGATCGCGCGGCCGCCGAGCTGGCCCGCGCCCGCACCCAGGCCACGCTGGCCCGCAGCGAGTCCGAGCGTGCCAAGCGGCTGTCCGAGCAGCAGGCGATCTCCACCGAGACCGCCGAGCAGCGCCGCGCGGCTGCCGACCAGTCCGGCGCCGCCGTGCAGGCCGCGCAGGCGGCTCTGGATGCAGCCCGCCTCAACCTGGAGTTCACCAAGGTGCGTGCACCGATCGATGGCCGTGCCGGCCGCGCGATGGTCACCGCCGGCAACCTGGTCACCGCCGGCGACAGCGCCAGCGTGCTGACCACGCTGGTCTCGCTGGATACCGTGTTCGTCTACTTCGATGCCGACGAAAGCACCTTCCTGCGCTATGCACAGATGGCACGCAAGGGCGAGCGCCCCAGCGAGCGTGACAGCGCGCTGCCGGTGAAGGTCGGCCTGTCCGGGGAAGAGGGCTACCCGCATGCGGGCAAGGTCGACTTCCTCGACAACCAGGTGGCCCGCAGCACCGGCACCATCCGCGTCCGTGCGCTGCTGGACAACGCCGACCGCCAGTTCACGCCGGGCCTGTTCGCCCGCGTGCAGCTGCTTGGCAGCGGCCAGTTCCAGGCCATGCTGATCGATGACAAGGCCGTGCTGACCGACCAGGACCGCAAGTACGTCTACGTGGTCGACAAGGATGGCAAGGCCCAGCGCCGCGACATCCAGCTCGGCCGCACCGCCGACGGCCTGCGCATTGTCGAGCACGGCCTTGCCGCCGGCGACAAGGTGATCATCGACGGCGTGCAGAAGGTCTTCATGCCGGGCATGCCGGTGCAGGCCAAGGCCGTGGCGATGCAGCCGCAGGCTGCGCCGGCACCGGGCCGCGATGCCACCGCCGCCCTGAACCACTGATCCGCCGGCTCCTGATCCGCGTCCCCGCTTAGCTGCCGGCGCCAGCGGCAGCCTTCCCTGCCTTCGTCATCCCGGCGAGGGGCAGGGTGGCTGTTGCCCGCCGAACGCCTTTCCCAGGAATTCCTCCATGGACTTTTCCCGTTTCTTCATCGACAGGCCGATCTTCGCGGCGGTGCTGTCGATCGTGATCTTCGCCGCAGGCCTGATCACGATTCCAATCCTGCCGATCAGCGAGTACCCCGAAGTGGTGCCGCCGTCGGTGGTCGTGCGCACGGTGTATCCGGGCGCCAACCCCAAGGTCATTGCCGAGACCGTCGCCACGCCGCTTGAAGAAGCGATCAACGGCGTCGAAGGCATGATGTACCTGAAGTCGGTTGCCGGCTCGGACGGCGTGCTGCAGATGACCGTCACCTTCCGCCCCGGTACCGATCCGGACGCGGCGGCGGTGAAGGTGCAGAACCGCGTGGCGCAGGCGCAGGCGCGCCTGCCCGAGGACGTGCGCCGGCAGGGCGTGACTACGCAGAAGCAGTCGCCAACCTTCCTGATGGTGGTGCACCTGACCTCGCCGCAAGGCAAGTACGACACCCTGTACCTGCGCAACTACGCCCGCCTGCACGTCAAGGATGCGCTGGCGCGTATTCCGGGCGTGGGTGACGCGCAGATCTTCGGTGGCGGCGACTACGCCATGCGTGCCTGGCTGGACCCGGACAAGGTGGCTTCGCGTGGCCTGACCGCCAGCGACGTGGTGCGTGCCATGCGCGAGCAGAACGTGCAGGTTTCGGCGGGCCAGCTCGGCGCCGAACCGTTGCCGAACAGCCAGTTCCTGACCCTGATCAACGCCCAGGGCCGCCTGAAGAGCGAAAAGGAATTCGGCGACATCGTGCTCAAGAGCGGCACCGATGGCGAGATCGTGCGCCTGGCCGACGTGGCCCGCCTTGAACTGGGTGCCGGTGACTACACCCTGCGCTCGCAGCTGGATGGCAAGAACGCGGTCGGTATCGGTATCTTCCAGTCGCCCGGTGCGAATGCGCTGGAGATTCGTGACCAGGTCATCTCGACGATGGACGAGATGCAGAAGACCATGCCGGCCGACGTGAAGTACGAAGCGGTGTATGACACCACCATCTTCGTGCGCGACTCGATCAAGGCCGTGGTCTCCACGCTGCTGGAAGCCATCGCCCTGGTGGTGCTGGTGGTGATCCTGTTCCTGCAGACCTGGCGTGCCTCGATCATCCCGTTGATCGCGGTGCCGGTGTCGGTGGTGGGTACCTTCGCCGCGCTGTACCTGCTGGGCTTCTCGATCAACACGCTGAGCCTGTTCGGCCTGGTGCTGGCGATCGGCATCGTGGTCGACGACGCGATCGTGGTGGTGGAGAACGTCGAGCGCAACATCGAGGAAGGCCTGTCACCCACCGCTGCGGCCCACCAGGCCATGCGTGAAGTGTCCGGCCCGATCGTGGCGATCGCGCTGGTGCTGTGTGCCGTGTTTGTGCCGATGGCCTTCCTGTCCGGCGTCACCGGCCAGTTCTACAAGCAGTTCGCAGTCACCATCGCCATCTCCACGGTGATCTCGGCGATCAACTCGCTGACCCTGTCGCCGGCCCTGGCCGCGCGTCTGCTGAAAGCCCATGGTGCTCCGAAGGATGCGCCGAGCCGCCTGATCGACCGCCTGTTCGGCTGGGTGTTCCGTCCGTTCAACCGCTTCTTCAAGTCCAGCTCGGAGAAGTACGAGCGTGGCGTAGCCCGCATCCTCGGCCGTCGTGGCGCGGTGTTCGTGGTCTACGCGATCCTGCTGGTCGGTACCGGCGTGATCTTCAAGCTGGTGCCGCCGGGCTTCATCCCGACCCAGGACAAGCTGTACCTGATCGCCGGTGTGAAGCTGCCGGAAGGTTCGTCGATCGCGCGCACCGATGAAATGCTGCGCAAGGTTGCCAAGATCGCCCAGGAAACCGATGGCGTGGCCCACACCATCTCGTTCCCGGGTCTGAACGCGCTGCAGTTCACCAACACGCCGAACACCGGTGTGGCGTTCATCCCGCTCAAGCCGTTCGCCGAGCGCCATGGCCGCACCGCCGCACAGATCAATGCCGAGATCAACCAGAAGATCGCCGGCCTGCAGGAAGGCTTCGCGTTCGCGATGATGCCGCCGCCGATCCTCGGCCTGGGCAACGGCAACGGCTACCAGATGTTCATCGAGGACCGTGGCAACCTGGGTTACGGCGCGCTGCAGAATGCGGTGCAGGCAATGCAGGGCACCGTTGCGCAGACGCCGGGCATGGCCTTCCCGATCAGCAGCTACCAGGCCAACGTGCCGCAGCTGGATGCCGAAGTGGACCGCGTCAAGGCCAAGGCGCAGGGCGTGCAGCTCACCGAGCTGTTCGACACCCTGCAGACCTACCTCGGTTCGGCCTACGTCAACGACTTCAACCAGTTCGGCCGTACCTGGCAGGTGATCGCCCAGGCCGACGGTCCGTTCCGCGAGACGGTCGAGGACATCGGCAAGCTGCGTACCCGCAACGACCGCGGCGAGATGGTGCCGATCGGTTCGATGGTCACCATCAAGCAGACCTTCGGCCCGGACCCGGTGCTGCGCTTCAATGGCTATCCGGCAGCAGACCTGGCCGGTGAGGCCGACCCGCGCCTGCTGTCCTCGGCCGAGGCGATGAACAAGCTGACCGAGATCGCCGGCAAGGTGCTGCCGGTGGGCATGACCACCGAATGGACCGACCTGAGCTACCAGCAGGCGACCCAGGGCAAGGCGGCCTTCATCGTGTTCCCGGTGGCGATCATGCTGGCCTTCCTGGTGTTGGCCGCGCTGTACGAGAGCTGGTCGCTGCCGCTGGCGGTGATCCTGATCGTGCCGATGACCCTGCTGTCCGCGCTGTTCGGCGTGTGGCTGACCGGTGGCGACAACAACGTGTTCGTGCAGGTCGGCCTGGTGGTACTGATGGGCCTGGCGTGCAAGAACGCGATCCTGATCGTCGAATTCGCCAGAGAGCTGGAGATGGGCGGCAAGGGCATCGTTGAAGCCGCGCTGGAAGCCTGCCGCCTGCGTCTGCGCCCGATCGTGATGACCTCCATCGCCTTCATCGCCGGTACCGTGCCGCTGGTGCTGTCGCATGGTGCGGGTGCCGAGGTGCGCTCGGTGACCGGTATCACCGTGTTCGCCGGCATGCTGGGCGTGACCCTGTTCGGCCTGTTCCTCACCCCGGTGTTCTACGTGGCCCTGCGCAAGTTCGTCACCCGCAACGGTGGTGGCCAGCTGGTGCAGCACGGCGAGCCGACCATCCACCACTGACATGGAACCCCGTCGCCGCCGGTCACTGGCCGGCGGCGGCTTTCCCCTCACAAGGCATGCATCCATGAATACCCATCAGAACAAGATCGCGCTGGTCACCGGCGCCACCCGTGGCATCGGCCTGGAAACCGTGCGCCAGCTGGCCCAGGCAGGTGTGCATACGCTGCTGGCCGGTCGCAAGCGCGATACGGCGGTGGAGCTGGCACTGAAGCTGCAGGCTGAAGGCCTGCCGGTCGAAGCCCTGCAACTGGACGTGACCGACGCGGCCAGCATCGCCGAAGCGGTGGAGCAGGTGCGCCAGCGTCATGGCCGCCTCGACATCCTGGTCAACAATGCCGGCATCATGATCGAGAACCCGGCGCAGGCGCCGTCGGAGCAGTCGCTCGACACCTGGAAGCGCACCTTCGACACCAACGTGTATGCGCTGGTCGCAGTAACCCAGGCATTCCTGCCGCTGGTCAAGCAGGCCAAGTCCGGGCGCATCGTCAACGTGTCGAGCATGCTCGGCTCGCAGACCCTGCACGCGGATCCCTCATCGGGCATCTACGACTTCAAGATTCCCGCCTACAACGCGTCCAAGGCCGCGGTGAACAGTTGGACCCTGAGCCTGGCCTACGAGCTGCGCAACACCCCGATCAAGGTCAATACCGTGCATCCGGGTTACGTGAAGACCGACATGAACGGCGGCAACGGCGAAATCGAAATCGCCGAAGGCGCGCGCTCCAGCGTGCAGATGGCGCTGATCGGCGAATCCGGTGCCAGCGGCAGATTCACCTACCTGGGCGAGGTGCTGCCATGGTGATCCGCACGTTGGCGATGGCCGTCTCCAGCCTGGTGCTGGCAGGCTGTGTCAGCGTCGGCCCGAACTACAAGGCCCCGGTGCAGGAACCGGTGGTCCTGCAGAGCGCACAGCAGCCGGTCTTCAGCAGCGTTTCGCCGGTGGCCAGCTGGTGGGCGCAGTTCGATGATCCGGTGCTGGAACAGCTGGTGCATGGCGCCCTGTCGGACAACCTGGACCTGCGCGTGGCCGTGGCCCGCGTCAGCCAGGCCCGCGCGGTGTTCGTCGAAAGCCGTTTCGACCAGGCGCCGCACATCACCGCTGGCGGCAGCTACGACCGCCGCAAGCAACCCGATCCGCAGCTGGGTGGGCAGCAGGTGTTCAGTGAAAGCTACCAGCTCGGCTTCGACGCCGGCTGGGAGCTGGATCTGTTCGGCCGCAAGCGCCGTGCCGCTGAGGCCGCACGCGCCGACCTCGGTGCCGAGCAGGCCAACCTGGCCGATGCGCAGGTACTGGTCGCCGCCGAAGTGGCACGCAATTACTTCGAGCTGCGCGGAACGCAGAAGCGCATCGCGGTGGCCCAGCACACGCTGGAAAACCTGCGCGATACGCAGAAGCTGACCGAGGCGCGCTGGGAACTGGGCGCGGGAAGCGAGCTGGATGTGCAGAGCAGCCGCGCCCGCCTGAAGGCGATCGAGGCCGACATCCCGTTGCTGGAAGTGGCCGAGGCGCAGTCGCGCAACCGACTGGCCGTGCTGCTCGGCCAGCGCCCGGAAGTGCTGACCGACATGCTCGCGCCGCACGACGTGCCGGCCTTCGCCAAGGCGCTGCCGCTGGGCGATACCCGCGAACTGCTGCGCCAGCGCGCCGACGTGCGCGTGGCCGAGCGTCGCCTGGCGGCTGCGACCGCACGCGTGGGCGTGGCCACCGCGGACCTGTTCCCGCGGTTGTCGCTGTCCGGCTTCGTCGGGTTCCTCGGCGGCGATGCCAGTGGCCTGGTCAATGGCAACAACAAGGCCTGGTCGCTGACCCCGTCGCTGAGCTGGGCAGCATTCGACTTCGGTACCGTGCGCGCACGCCTGCGTGCCAGCAAGGCTGAAGCCGAAGGCGTGGCCGCGCAGTACGAGCAGGCCGTGCTGCTGGCGCTGGAAGATACCGAGAACGCGCTGACCCGCTATTCCAAGCAGCAGGCACGGCTGGCGATCGTGGTCGAGCAGGCACAGGCGGCACGGCGTGCCGAATCGCTGGCACAGATCCGCTATCGCGAAGGCTCGGAAGACTTCCTGACCCTGCTGGATGCGCAGCGCACGCAGCTGGCGGCCGATGACGCTCTGGCGGCGGCCGAGTCCGAAGTCAATGTCAGCGTGGTGGGCGTGTACAAGGCGCTGGGCGGCTGGGGGCAATCACCGCAGCAACCGAGCGTGGCGCAGGTGCAGTAACCGCAGGGGACGGAGGCAGTGGCTTCCGTCCCCTCCTGCTTTCAGGGCCACTGATTGGCCGGCACCTCGCGCTCGCGCATGCGCACGATGCAGAAGCGATGGCCGGTCGGTGCTTCCATCACCCACCAGCGTTTGACGAAGCCTATCCGGCGCGCGCCGAGCTTCTCCAGGCGGTCGGCCTCGGCATCGATGTCGTCGCTCTCGATGTCCAGGTGCACCCGTGACGGGTGACCGACCCGCTGGACTTCCACGTTCAAGCCCGCCGGTGCACCCAGCAGGTCGGCATACTCGGCGCCCCCTTCGACACGCGCCGCCTGTGCCTGCAGGCCGAGCGCGGCGGCCCAGAAGCCGGCACCTGCGTCGGAGGGAAGGTCCTGGCAGTCGATGATGAATCCAGCCAGCCGGCTCTGGTGGGCCATGTCCTGCTCCGCAGTTCGGGGGAGGAGGCAGGGTAACGCGATGCGTTCCGCGTACATCTTCACCTTCGTGACGTTTCTGACTCTGCCGGAATGCCGGCCCGACGTGTAACAAGTGGGTCAGGCACTCGGGAGGACAGGCGATGGCGGATGGAAGGCGGGATACCCAACGGATGTTGTTCGGCGATCCGGGTCCACCGGGTGCAGGTCTGTCAGTGGCGGTCGTGGTACTGCTGGTGCTGGCGACGATGGCGGCGGCGGTCGGTTTCCTGCGCCTGCAGGATTCGATGTTGGGGCTGGGCCTGATCGGCGTGGCCGTGTTCCTGGCGATCGGGGCCCGCATCTGCCAGGCGCGCGACCAGCATCAGGCGCTGTATCGCCTGCTGTCGCGGCAGCCACCGCCGTAGCGGCGGCTGCCGTGGCTGCTCAGTGCCTGGGCCAGTCCAGTTCGACCACCAGCGGGAAATGATCCGAAGGCAGCACGCCACCGATGCGGCGGTCATCGGTCAGGAAGCTGCGCGCATGGAAGCCGCGCACCAGGACCCAGTCCAGCTGCACGGTGGCCTTGCCGGTGAAATCGTGGAAGGTCAGCCGCGGGCCCTGCGGAGCCTTCACCTGGGTACGGGTGTCCTGCAGCACGCGGGTGAATGCCTTGTAGGTGTCGCCGCCGGGTTCGCTGTTGAAGTCGCCGGTCAGCACGACGGGCAGATCGGCCGGCAGGTTGGCCACGCGCTTGCCGATCAGTTCGGCACCCTTGACCCGCCGCGGCTCGTCTTCGTCGCGGTAGGGCAGGTGGGTGTTCATGAAGTAGAAGCGGCGGCCGTCGTCGATGCGGCGGAACAGCGCCCAGGTGACCATGCGTGGATACAGGTTGCCCCAGGTGATGCTGCCGGGCACATCGGGCGTATCGGACAACCAGAAGTTGCCTGATTCCTCGATCGCCAGCACCTTGCTGTCGTAGAACACGCCCATGTGCTCGTCGCCGCTGCCGCCGCGGCGGCCCTCGCCGAACCAGCGGTAGCCGGGGAGGTGTCCTGCCAGGTACTCGGCCTGCTCCTGCACCAGTTCCTGGGTGCCGATCACCGCCGGGTGCGCATCGAGGATGACCTTCACCATCGCGTCGCGACGGTCGGGCCAGCGCTTGCCCGGCTCGGTATCGGCCGGGGTGCGCACATTGAACGACATCACCTTCAACGGCGCGGGGGCTGCGGCCCAGGCGCTGGTCGCAGGCAGGGCAAGCGCCAGCAGCGCAGACAGTACAGGGCGACGGAAACGCGACAACATCGTGGAATCCCTCCATTCCATGAAAACGGTTTCATGGAGCATCGCACGGATTGCCTGTTCATTGCTGTGCGCGCGCTGGCGGTATCCGCCGGTCGCTGCGGCGTATTCAGCAGGGCCTTGACAGCGCATTGACCCGCCCGCGCGGGTCTGCGTGCTAGAACGGCGCTGCCGGCCACTGAGTCCGGCACCGCAGCAACCATCAACGGAACCACAAGGAGCTGTGCCATGACACGATTGATTCGCGCCCTGCAGGTGTCGCTGAACCTGCGTTCGGACAATTCCACGCAGTGCATCCGTTCCAAGTATCGCTACTGGAATATCTTCTGACCGGAAGGACTCCACGTATTCGATGACATCGCCAGGGAAGGTCGATGATCTTCCCTGGCATTGGAGGCAGGGCATGGATGAGCGTGCAGCGGATGCGGAAGTGGTTTCCATCGACGACCTGCTCGAACGCGTGCGTCGCGAAGGGCCGGTACTGCGCTTCAACAATGATGTCGTCGGCATCTTTGATCCGGCCCTGGCGGTCAGGATCGACAAGGCCAACACCGACCAGCACACCGTACCGGATTCACTGATTGATTTTCTTGGGCTGCGCAGTGGCAGGGACCCCGTTGCGTGGCGTGAGGTGCGGGCGTTGCTGAGCGAGCAGGCCGGGCGGCTGGCCAGTCCCGGCCACATGCGCGACCTCTACACGCGCATGCACGGCTTCCTTGCCCAGCGCGCGGACAGGCCGCATGACCTCAGCGAACTGAGCTGGTGGACGATCTCGCAGTCGCTGTTGCCGCTGCTGATCGACGGCCTCAGTCGATCCGACGTCGATGCGCTCATCGGTGAGCAGAAGACCCGATACAACGCCATCGTGCTGCAGAACTTCTCGTTCTGGCGGCGGATCATCGACTTCCATCTTTCCCGCCGCGCGGCGCGCACGGTGTCGCGGCACATCCGGCGTCGTGCGCGCCAGACCGTGCCGCGCGAGGACTTCCTGCAATCCCTGCTGCCGCTGGTGCAGCGGGTCGGGGTGGATCGCGTGGCCTATCTGGTGTCGATGGTGCTGGCCGGCATGTCGGGCCTGCCGGGCATCACGGCGGCCAGCCTGCTGTACGCGATGCACCGATTTCCGCACTGGCAGGCGCGCATCCGCGAGGAAACCTCGGCGCTGAGCCTGGAGCAGTTGCATGCGCTGCCGATCAAGTCGCTGCCGTGCACGTCGCGTTTCGTCAAGGAAACCCTGCGGCTGTGGCCGGGACTGTTCGCGCTGCATCGTCCGGCCTCGCACGATATCGATATCGAGGGCGTGTGCATCCGCAAGGGCGGGGCATACGAGTTGTCGTCCTACTTCCAGCATCATTCGCCGGAGTACTGGCAGAACCCGGACAGCTTCGATCCTGATCGCTGGTTGCCGGAGCGACGCCAGGCCAACAAGGGCGCCTACGTGCCCTTCGGATTTTCCTCGCGGGCCTGCATCGGCAGTGCGGTCGGCCACGCGCAGCTGCTGCTGTTCTGCGCATTGGTGACCCGCGATTTCGAGTTGACGGTGCAGGATGAGCCCACGCCGTGGATGCAGCTGGAAGGCTTCGCCATTCCGGTCGATTTCATCGGTACGCTGACGCCGCGGCACGCCTGACAGCATCTGTACTGCCTGGCTCAGTCTTCAATCTCGCCACTGCGGCCTGCCGCGCGCACCGCCTGCGCGGTGGTGGCCACGCCGAGCCGTTGTCGCGCTCGCCGCAGGTGGTTCTCCACCGTGCGTGCAGACAGCCCCAGCGTGGCCGCGATCTCCGCCTGGCGCCGTCCAGCGGCGACCCAGCGCAGCACCTCGCGTTCGCGTGCGCTCAACGCGCCTGCGCGAACATCCGCGGGCGCCTCGGCGAGCTGGCGCGCCGCACGGAAGGCTGACGTTCCGACCAATTCCAGCAGCAGGCGCGCGCTGGCGGATGCATCAATCGAGGTGCCGGCGAAACTGACCGCACCCTCCAGGCCGGTCGGGCCGAACACCGGAACCTGTAATCCATGCAGGCCATCGCCGCGCGGCTGCTTCACCACCTGATAGCGTTCGCCGCGCACGCCCTGGCGCTTGCTCCAGAAGAACGGCGCATTGCTGTCCAGCACATGACGGTTGACCGGGCAGGCATGCAGGTAGCGGGCGAGTGCGGTATCGCTGCCGTCATCGAACCAGTCGCCCTCGATCCAGTACACACGCTGCGCGTCGCGGTCCAACCCGGTTCCGGTGGCAAACACCAGGAGGCGGTCGTAGCCCAGGGGTGAGGCGGCGGCGCGCAGTACGCCGCCCACCGCGGGCAGTGACCGCGCCTGTTCCAGTTCCAGCAGCGCGGGCACCAGCGCAGGCATGGGCTCAGCGCCCCGCCAGTGCATCGAGCAGCGTACGTGCGGCCAGCTTGCCCAACGCGTTGCCGGCCAGCGGGCTGTCGCCGGTCAGCAGCAGGCGATCCTGCAGCACGCTGCCATCAATCCCCTCGTTGACGATCTGCACGCCCTGCTGCGCCAGGCGTTCACCGAAGAACCAACGCAGCTGCCCCGGCATGTAGCCGATCTCCGGTGTCTGCCGGTCCATTGCGTCGGGGAAGGCGCAGATGCGGTAACCACGGAACAGCGAGCCACCGTCGGCTTCGTCGACGCCCGCCGCCAGCAGCGCCGCCGGGCCATGGCAGAGCGTGATGATGTGGCGCTGGCTGGCCATGGCCCACTGCAGCGTGGCCTTCACCGCCGCGCTCCCGGGCAGGCCGATCAATGCGCCATGGCCACCGGGAATGAAGATGGCGGCATAGTCTGAATCGGCCCCCAGGCCAGCCACCACCTCGCCCAGTTGCAACGGCTGGCGGAAGCGCGCCTCGTAGCGTTCGTACAGTGCGCCGATTTCGCGGTCCTCGCGCGGGAAGGCCCACCACTCGAACTTCACGGCGTTGCCGGACAGCGTCGCCACGTCGATGTCGAAGCCGGCCTTGTCCAGGTGGTACATCGGCAGCAGGGTTTCCACTGGGTGGTTGCCGGTGGAGAACAGGTGGCCATTGGCGGTCGGCAGATAACGCTCGTCGGCGGCGATCATCAGCACCTTCCAGCGGCCATCGCGGCGTGCATCCGGATAGTCGGCCCCGGACAGGTCGCTCCTGGGCGATGTGAACTGCGAGAGCGAGTACGGCGACGGGAAGAAGGCATCGCGCTCGGCCGGATCGGGGCTGGGCTGGCGGCTGGGCTCTTGCGTGTTCATGCGGACCTCCGTTGGGGGAAAGTGAGCCCAGCATAGGAGGCCGCATGCGCAGGCGCGATGAGGGATTCCCCTCAATGGACCACCACCCGGATGCTGCGGTGCGCCACCCGGCCGGTTGGACAGGGGGATTATGTCGTGTTATCTAGCCGGTGCCGGGATAATCCCGGCATAACCACACAGCAAGCAAAGGAATGAAAATGAAAAGATTCGCCCGAGCATTGCGCGTCACTCTGAATATCCATCCGAACGAGAAGAGCAGTGTGTGGAATACCTGGCCGCTCTGGGTCGAGTTCTGATCCCGCGGGGCAACCCCGCGATTGAGCGGTAGCAAGACGAAGGGACTCGTCTTTCGAGTCCCTTCCTGCCGGAGACGCACTGCATGCAAGGGATGTCGAATGAAGGCAGCGCCATTGCTGCCGAGCGCCTGGCTGCGCGCGTGGAGCGCGAAGGGCCGGTGCTGAAACTGGAAACCGGCGGTATCGGGGTGTTCTGCCCGGAACTGGCCGGCAAGGTCGACAAGGAGAATTCCGAGCACCTGTTCGTGGTCGAGTCGCTGGCCGACCTGTTCCGCCGGCACGAACGCGTGCGCTGGACCGAAGTGCGCAGCCTGATTGCCACGCGCAGTGCTGAGCTCACCAGTGCACAGACTCTGGAGGCGTTGCAGTCGCGCATGCGGCAGGCATTGGACGCACTGTGCGGGCGCGAGCTGGATGCCACGCCAGCCGTGTGGAAGGTGATGGCGCATCCGCTGGTGCCACTGGTGATCGATGGGCTCGACGCGCGCGGCACCGCGGCCATCGAACGCGCCCTGCATCTGCGCTATACCACCCAGGTCGAGCAGGTCATCCATCGGCGTCATCTGCTGCGCAACTTCCTCATCGGTCGCGGCGAATCGCGGGCGATCGCCGCCGAACTCAAGCGCCGGGTCCGCAGCGGACGTTCGGCGCTGGACTACGCGCAGTCATTGCTGAGCCTGCGCGAGCGCATCGGCCTGGACAAGGTCACCTACCTGGTCACCGTGCAGCTGATCGCCATTTCCGGCGTGCCTGGCATGATGGCCGCCTGCCTGCTGCTGGCGATGCAGATGCATCCGCGCTGGCGCCAGCGCATCGAGGAGGAATTCGCGCCGCTCTCGGATGCGGAGATCCATGCGCTGCCGATGGCCAGGATTCCCTGCACGATGCGCTTCCTGAAGGAAGTGATGCGACTGTATTCCACGCCCTTCAACAACCGTCGGGTGGCCGCCTGCGATCTGCAGGTGGAAGGGCAGGCCATCGCCGAGGGCACGGTGTTCGAGCTGAGCTCGTTCATCCAGCATCGCTCGGCGAAATACTGGGATGACCCGCTGCAGTTCGATCCCGATCGCTGGCTGCCCGAGCGGCGCAAGCGCACCGCCGGCATCTATGTGCCTTATGGCTTCCCCACGCGCTCGTGCGTGGGATCGGCGGTGGGCAACGCGCAACTGGTACTGCTGTGTGCGCTGCTGGCGCGCGAATTCCGTTTCACCCCCAGCGCCGGCTACCGGCCCGAGGTGCGCATGGAAGGCTTCGCGATTCCCGCGGCGCTGCACGGCACGTTCTCGCGCCATACGGCCGGTGCCTGATCTGCAGGGGCGGACGGCTTACTTTGCCGTACGCCCGTGTTCCTGCATGTCCTCACGCAGGATCCGCCGCAGCTCGACGATGGCCGGCGTGGCTTCCTGCACGCTGTGACCGGACACGATCACCTTCTCCGAAACGGCGTGTGGCAGGTGCGAGCTCCAGTAGGGCACCAGCCCGTCATCGGTTTTTTCCAGTGGGCCATCGGCCTTGGCGCGGGCGATGATCGAGTGGTAGTGCACCTTCGGTGACATCGGCAGGTCGGCCACGGCGCGGACGAACGGGTCGTCCTTGTCCAGGTTCTGGATGCTGTTCATCTGGTAGCCGTGCTTGCCATCGTTGCGATCGATCTGGCCGTCGTTGGCCAGCATCGCCACGTCCTCCAGCACGGTCAGCGGCAGCCGTACCAGGCGGCCGATCCAGCGGCCGAGGCGGGTACCGGCCACGTCGGTGCCGCGATGCGGTGTGGCGATGAAAACCACCCGCGATACTTCCCGTTCCGGCAGGAAGGTCAGTACCGGCGCGCCCTTGGTGCGCAGCAGCTCGCGCTGGGCGGGCGTCATCTGCGCGGTGGCCAGCAGGGTGTCGACCAGGTGGTCGCCGGAGGAAGAGACCATCAACCGCGCGATCACCCCGCCCATGCTGTGCCCGACCAGCACCATGTCATGCGAGGCCTGCGCCTTGCCGCTGGGGTCGAAGTGCTTGAGCACTTCGGCCAGCGTGTGGCGCATCGCATCGTGGCTCATCGCGATGGGCATGTTGGTCGGGTAGTAGAACTGCCAGACCTGGAAGTCATGGCGGATCTCGTCGTCGCGCATCAGTTCGTTGGCCACGTTCACCCAGGCCTCGGGACTGCTGGCCAGGCCATGGATCATCAACAGCACGCGGCGGTTCGGGTCGTAGGGCTGCATCATGTACAGATGCGGCGCGTCGATGCCGCCCTTGCCACCAAACAGCGAGCGCAGCGACTGGTGGCTGAAGTTGGAGCGCGCCAGCCACAGTGCGTAGCCCGCAGTGAAGTTGGCCGCCAACGGCACCTGCTGGCCGTGCAGGGTTACTTCCGAGACCTGGTAGGGATCGTGGATCTCCAGTTCCGGCTCGTCGTCGTGCAGCACTTCCCACAGGTTCTTTCCCGAGAAGCGCAGCAGCACCGTCATCGAAGGCGAGGGCATCTCGCTCCAGCTCTGCGCGGCCGGGGTGCTTGCCTGCGCGGCGGGCGTCGCTGCCGAAGGCGGGGTGGCCGTGCTGCCAGCCGGATCGTCCATCACCGCCACCAGCTCGGCACCGAAGCCATCGCGGCGATGCACGCTGCGCAGCGTACCGGTGAATGACAGCGAGGCCGCCGGTACCAGCTCGGTGGGGGTGCGCGTGTCCAGCGGCGACGCTTCGCCTGAAGGGGCCAGCACGAAGGTCCAGCGACCCAGCTGGAAATGGCTGGCCTGGCTGTGCACGCGCCCGGTGGCGTACGCGTTGTACAGCTGCACCGAGGCTTCCTGCACAGCCAGGTTGTAGTAGTCGCGCACCTGGGTCTGGCGGTCCTCGAAACCACGCTGGTTGGCGGTGCGCTCGGTGAAGAACAGATAGGCATAGGCCTGGCGCGCGACCTGCATCCACGCATCGAGGCGCGGCTGGAAGTCGGCATCCAGTTCGGTGATCGCGGTCTTGGCGCGGCCGGATGCCGAGTACTCGCGCTTCGGTGCCGGCAGGGTCATCGCATGCTGCAGCCACAACTCGGCCAGGCTGGAGCGCTTGTCTTCCTCGCGCACCACGATGCTGCTTTCCATGGCCTCGATGCAGGGCAGGCCGGGCTTGGCACAGACGCCCTCATCGAGCCCGGCCACGCGCAGGGTCTCGGTGGTCGCCGCGCTGAGCTTGCCGGAGGTGAGGATGTCACCGCGCTTGAGCGCGATGTACTGGCCGGGCGTGACCGAGGCGACCTGCACCGACGGTCCGAACTGGCGCAGCGTCGCGCAGCCCCCCAGGGTGAGCAGCACGGTGATGATGAGGGTCGTGCGGCCGATGAAGCCCATGCCCGTGGTAGCCATACGATGCTCCTGCGCGGTGGCGTCACTCTAGCGGCCGGCCTGTCAAAGCGGAATAGACCGAACGGTCGGTTTGGGCCTGGCCGCCGTGGGCGATTCAGCCATTCCCGTGTGACACTGCGGCGAATGGAAGGGACACGGTGATCGCGATGGCCTGGCTGGAAACCCGCATTCCCCCGCCCGTGGTGATGCTGCTGTGCGCCGCTGCGGGCTTTGCAGCACGCTGGCTGTGGCCGGGTTTCCACCTTCGGGTGCCGATGCCGGTTCTGCTCGCAGGCGTGACGGTGACGCTGGGTGTCGTGCTCAATCTGCTGCCCAAGCTGTCTTTCCAGCGCGCCGGTACCACCGTCAATCCTCTGCGACCTTCGGCGTCGAGCGCGCTGGTTACCAGCGGAATCTACCGCCGCACGCGCAATCCGATGTATCTGGGCCAGGCGTTGGTCCTGCTTGGCGCCGTGGTGTACCTGCAGAACCTGATCGCGCTGCTGGTAGTGCCGCTGTTCCTGGTGTACATCACCCAGCTGCAGATCCTGCCGGAGGAGCGGGCATTGATGGCCCGCTTTCCCGAGGCGTACGCGCAATACCGTCATCGCGTGCCGCGCTGGCTGTAGCGTCGGCTACGCCATCAGCGGCTGATCTGGCACTTCACCGCAGCCGAATAGCCCTCGTAGTCGTCGCCCGCGATCACGTGCAGGGTGTGGCGCTTGTCAATGCGCTTCACGTACGACGGTTCTTCGGTGTTGGCATGCTCGTTGACCTCGGTCACCGACCAGGCCTTGGCCAGGCGCTTGGAATCGACGCCGTTCAAGTACACGAAGAGGCTCTTCTCGCCTTCGGCCACGTTTACATCGGCACTGGTGACCGTGCCGCCAAACAGCGCGACCGGCTTGTCCTCCGGCTCGAAGGTGCCGCCCGGTTTCTTGGCCAGGCCGGCGGCCTGCAGCGCATCGATGGCGTCGGCCGCACTGAAGTTCGAGCCGGCCTTGCAGGCCAGCAGCGCTTCCAGCGTGGCGGTGCCGGGGGGCGCGATGGCCGGTGCCGCAGCGTGCGTGGCTGGGGCTGCGGCGAGGGTGGTGAGGAGCAGGACGAGCGTGGTTGTGGCGGTTTTCATTGCAGATCCTTCTGGCGGCAGCAGGCCGGGGCAATGCAGCGATGGAGCGAAAGCTCCATCCCGATTATGCCCCACGCTTCCCGCACGACGAGCAGGCACAAAAAAGCCGGAACCCCTTCGACGGGAGATCCGGCTTCTTGCGGCCTCGACAGGCCATAAAGATGGTGGAGGTGGGCGGAATTGAACCGCCGTCCGAAGGCACTCCATCCCCAGCACTACATGCTTAGCTCACCGTTGGATCTCGTCCCCGAACAGCACGGTGCGCAAAGCGCATCCGGGAACCAGCCTGTTGTGTTCTAGTGCCGGACTGACAGGCAGCCATCCAGCGCGATTCCATGATAGTGACTCTACACCGCGAGCATGGACACAAGCGGTTTCGAGGCTTAGGCCTTAAGCGGCCAGAGCGTAGTTGTCGTCGTTGGCAACTAGAGTTTTGCAGCTGGATTTACGAGGAAAGCTACCCCCTCGGCATGCGCCAGGCGACTTCACAACCCCCGTCGAAACCAATGCACCCCCGGTTTCTTCAAGTTCTGCAAGGTACGAGGCCTGTTTCGTGTCGCCACGGCCAGTGCCTGCCCAACGCTGCCAATGCTACGCCAAAACAGCTGAACAGTCACCGTGGCAATCCACAACATGTTGTAGAGCCAGCGGCATAGCGGATTGGTAACGTCACTGGCACGAATTTGCGACACACTGGCGGCGACCATCCGGGCCAGGACAGACACGGAGACTGTGGGTGACCGATGCAAGCCAACAACGCAGCCTGCGGCAGCTGATCGGGCCGGTCGGTGCCGACTACCAGCGGCGCGCCCTGCCGCCCGGCTGGGTCTGGGCGGTGCTGGCGGTGTTGCTTGCGGCCACCGCACTGACCGAGCTGCCGGCGACTGCGGCCGCGGCATTGGTGGCCAGTGCGGTGGTTGTGCACTGGTCGCAGCGCGGTCGCATCCATTGGCTGGGCTGGCGCCTGCCGGGCCTGGCCGTGTTGGCGGCCCTGCTGTGGGGGCCGGAAGTGCTGTCGCAATGGTTCGAGCACGGGCTGGCCGTGGTCCTGATGTCGCTGGCCAGCCTCAGCATCGGCGTGCATGTATGGCAAGCGCGACAGATGGCGCGGCAGCTCCAGGGCGCGGCCGATTCGCTGGATGACGCCCAGCTGCTGGCCCTGCTGCCGGCCGACGCGGCCCAGCTGGCGCAGCGGTGGCGCGCCGGCGATGACCGGCATGCGCCGGAACTGGCAGTGGTGATGCACCTGGCCGTGATGCACGCAGCGCTGGCACCGCGCATGTGCGGGCAGGGCGTGCTGGCAGGGTGACCGGTCGGCGGTTTCCGCGGCCGCGGTCAGGAACCTGACAATGGCTTGCGCAGGTAGATCCGCTCGTGCCCGGGCGGGCAATCGGGCAGCCGCCCATAGACGGTGTAGCCCTGCCGCAGGTAGAAAGCTTCGGCCTGCCAGTCGAAGGTATCCAGCATCACGTTGCGGGCGCCAAGCTGGCGCGCGGCGGCTTCTGCTTCCGCCAGCAGGCGCTGGCCGATGCCTTGCCCGCGCAGTTCCGGATCCACCCACAGCACATGTACCTGCAGCCAGCCGGCACAGACGTCGGCCAGCACACCACCGCGCAGCGCGCCGTGCTCGTCATGCCAGGCCAGGCGGACTGGAGTCTCATCGAGTGAATCGCCGCCGTGGGCCTGGTTGAAGGCCAGCAGGCGCGCGCACAACGTGCGCGTTTCATCGGCGCTGGCAGTCACCATGGCGCCGATGGGGGCGGTCATGCGTCGCGGTTGCCGCGACGCATCACACGCTGCTTCTCGATCGCCCAGTCGCGGTCCTTGGCGGCATCGCGCTTGTCGTGGGTCTGCTTGCCCTTGGCCAGCGCGACTTCGAGCTTGATCTTGTTCTTGCTCCAGTACATCGCAGTGGGCACGATCGTGTAGCCATCGCGCTCGACCTTGCCGACCAGCTTGTCGATCTCGCTACGGTGCAGCAGCAGCTTGCGCTCGCGCCGGTCATTGGCCACCACGTGGGTGGAGGCCTGGATCAACGGGGTGATCTGCGCGCCGATCAGGAAGATCTCGCCGTGCTTCACATAGGCGTAGGCGTCGATGATGTTCCCGCGGCCAGCGCGGATCGACTTCACCTCCCAGCCCTGCAGGGCCAGGCCGGCCTCGAAGCGCTCTTCGATGTGGTACTCGTGGCGGGCACGCTTGTTCAACGCGATGGTTTTGTTGGCCGTCGCGCTCTTTGCTTTATCCTTGCCGCTGTTCTTGCTCATTTCCGTATTGTCTCCGATTCGGGCCCGCCCGGTCGATTGCCGAAACGTCCTGTATTCATGCCTACTATCCGCCGCAGCGCCCTGGTCGAACATTCGGCCGCGCGCATGTTCGACCTGGTCAACGACGTCCAGGCCTATCCGCGCCGTTTCCGCTGGTGCTCGGCTGCCCAGATCCTGGAGCAGGGCGAGGACCGCCTGGTGGCGCGCCTGGACCTGGGCCTGGGCTCGTTCAGTACCTGGTTCCAGACTGAAAACACCCTGCAGCGCCCGCACAGCATCGACATGCAGCTGCGCGATGGCCCGTTCAAGCAGCTGCACGGCCGCTGGGAATTCCATGCGCTGGCCGAGGATGCGTGCAAGGTCACCCTGACCCTGGAGTTCGAACCCAGCTCGCGCCTGCTCGGTCCGGCCCTGGCGATCGGCTTCCAGGGACTGGCCGATCGCATGGTCAATGATTTCGTCCGCGTCGCCGACGAGGGCTGAGCGATGATCGAGGTCGAGGTGGTGCTGGCTTGGCCGGAGCGCGTGCTGTCGCGCCACCTGCAGCTGGAAGAGGGAGCGACCGTGGCCGACGCCATCGCCGCCGCTGCGCTGGAAGGTAGTGCCGACTGTCCGGCCGCCGCGGTGCATGGCGTGCTGGCCCGTCCACAGCAGGCGCTGCTGGACGGGGACCGCATCGAGCTGCTGCGCCCGCTGCTGGCCGACCCCAAGGACAACCGCCGGCGTCGCGCGCTCGGCGGTTGATCCCGGCAACCCGTCCCTGCGGACGGGCAGGCCTCAGCGGCCCTTCTTCTTCTTGTCCTTCGGCAGGTTGCGGCCGAACTGGCGCACCGTCTGCTGGGCCAGGGCCTTGTCGTTGCCCGGGAAGTAGTCGCCTTCCCAACGTGTCACGGCGTCATTCTCGAAGAACACCACGAAGTTCTTCACTTCGGTGCGGCCGAGGCGGTTCACGCGCTGGCTGGAGGTGTAGTCCCAGCGCTGGGCGTGGAACGGGTCGGGGATGGACGGGGTGCCCAGCAGCGCGGTGACCTGCTGCTTGCTCTGCCCGACCTGCAGCTTGGCCACGGCATCTTCCCGGATCAGGTTGCCCTGATAGATGGGTTGCTTGTAGATGATGCCGCACCCGGTGGTGGACAGGGCGACGGCGGCGACCAACAGGAGATTGCGCATCGGGACTGGCGGTTGGGGAAATCAAACCGATGATACACTCCCGGCGTGCCACCGCGACCCAATCCGAGGCAGCTGGCGCTAAATCGCCAATGAACGGAGACCTATGGAAACCCACGACCTGCGTAAAGTCGGCCTGAAGGTGACCCATCCGCGGATGCGGATCCTGGCGCTGCTCGAACAGCGCAATGCCCAGCACCACCAGCACCACATGACCGCCGAGGACATCTACCGCCAGCTGCTCGAGCATGGCGACGAGATCGGCCTGGCGACGGTCTACCGGGTGCTGACCCAGTTCGAGGCCGCCGGCCTCGTGCTCAAGCACAATTTCGAGGGTGGCCAGGCCGTTTACGAGCTGGACCGTGGTGGCCACCACGACCATATGGTCGACGTGGACAGCGGCAAGATCATCGAATTCGAAAGCCATGAGATCGAGGAGCTGCAGCGCAAGATCGCGGCCGATCACGGCTATGAGCTGGAAGAACACTCGCTGGTGCTCTACGTGCGCAAGAAGCGCAAGTAGGCCGTTCCGGCCAGCCGCTAGCGACGAAACCCCGGGCTTGCCCGGGGTTTTTCGTTGCCGGGGTCAGGGCCCTTTCCCTCCAGGAAAGGGGGCCGGCCCCGGGCGCTCTGCGGGGTCGGATCCCTTTGCGCCAGCAAAGGGCTCTGACCCCTTGCAACCGAGCAGGATCTCCAGGTCCACCGCCTCGGCCATCGCCCGGTTGCCGGCATCCCCCGGGTGGAGGTGGTCGCCGGAGTCGTAGGCGGCGGCCATCCGTGACGGATCGGCCGGGTCGCGCAGCGCCGCGTCCAGGTCGATCACCGCGTCGAACGGGCTGTTGCTGCGCAGCCATGCATTGAGCTGTTGGCGCAGGGCCTCCTTGTCCGGGTGGTAGTAGTCGTCCAGCGGCGTGCCGGGCAGGGCGCCCGCGAACGGCATCAGGGTGGCGCCGAATATGCGTAGACCCCGCCGGTGGGCCTGTTCGGCCAGGGCACGATAGCCGGCCTGCAGCTCGGGCAGGCTGGGCCGGGGCTGCGCGCGGGCGAAGGCAGTACCGGGCCAGCTGATGTCGTTGATGCCGATCAGCACGATGACGCTGGCGACGCCGGGCTGATCCAGTGCGTCACGCCGCAGGCGGGCCAGAACCGACTCGCCCATGCCGTCGCTCAGCAGCCGATTGCCGGAAATGCCCGCGTTGACCACCGCGACGCCGCGCGGTGCCAGACGCGCGGCCAGATGGTCGGTCCAGCGCTGGTCCTGGTCGAGGCTGGCGGTGGCGCCGTCGGTGATCGAGTCGCCAATCACCACCACGCTACGCGCACTGGCGGCGGCCTCGACCTCGATCCCGGTGAGGAACAGGCGTGCGGTAGTGGAACTGGCACCCTGCAGGTCGCGCGCCCGGGCCTGATTGCCGCCGGCGATCCAGCTGGTCTGGCGGCCGTCCCAATGGAACGTCTGCACCGGCGTCGGCCCCGGCACGAAGACGCTGACCTGCAGCGCCTGGTGGTCTTCCGTGGCCACCGCCAGCGGATCGCTCAGCCGTTCCTGACCGGCACCGATCAACACCCCAGGCTGGCCGTCGAAGCTGAGCGGTTGCGGGGTGGCGCCCGCGCCCGCGGCCACGCTGGCCGCCCCGATCCGCAGCGGCTGGGTGCCGTAGGCATTGCTCAGCCGCACCCGCAGCCGGGACCCGCCCAGGCTGATGCGCGCGGTCTGGCGGAAGGTCTGGTCCTGCAGCGTGGCCGGAACCAGGGTCGGGAACAGGAAATCCGCGTCCCAGACCGGTTGCGGGCTGGCCTGCCAGCTGGCGACCCAGTGCGGGGCGGATGCGGCACTGGCGACGCCGGACAGGGCGAGCAGGGCGGTGGCGGTGAGCTGGCTCAAGCGGTTCATCGGGCAATCCAGGTGGGAGGGAACGCCATGGTGATTCCGGGGTCATCTGTGAACTAGACTGCGCATGGACAATCATCTGTGAACTGGATTCATCGCCATGGCGCGACCCGACATCAACCGATCCGGCGAACTGGAAGTGTTCGTGCGGGTGATCGAGACCGGTGGCTTCTCCGCCGCCGCACGCACCCTGGACATGACGCCGTCAGCAGTGAGCAAGCTGGTGGCCCGGCTGGAGCAGCGGCTGGGTACGCGCCTGCTGCAACGCTCCACCCGCCAGCTGCAGCTGACCCCGGAAGGCTGCGCGTTCTACGAGCGCGGCCTGCGCGTGCTGGCCGACCTGGAGGAGGCCGAGCGCTGTGCCAGTGCCCATGCCGAGCCGCGTGGACGGTTGCGGGTCAACTCCAACGTGCCGTTCGGCCAGCATTTCCTGCTGCCGCTGCTGCCGGCGTTCCTCGAACGCAACCCGCAGGTAGGCGTGGACCTGACCCTCAATGACGAGGTGATCGACCTGCTTGAGCAGCGCACCGACGTGGCGGTGCGGGCCGGTCCACTGAAGAGTTCCAGCCTGGTGGCGCGGCGGCTGGGTGCGACGCGGATGATGATCGTGGCTGCACCGGCCTACGCGCAGCGGCACGGGCTGCCACGCACTGCCGAGGAGCTGCAGTCGCACAACCGGCTGGATATCGGCCATGCGCGCGCGATGCAGGGCTGGCCGTTGCTGCAGGACGGGCGCGAACGCATGCTGCTGCCCAGTGGCAACGCGCGCGCCAGCAACGGCGATGCGCTGCGCCAGCTGGTGCTGGGTGGGCTGGGCATGGCGCGGCTGGCAGCATTCCAGGTGCAGCAGGACATTGCCGCCGGGCGCTTGCTGCCGGTGCTGGAGGACGCCAATCCCGGTGACCTGGAAGAGGTGCACGCGGTGTTCCTGGGGCAGGGCGGCTACCTGCCGCTGCGGGTGCGCGCGTTTCTTGATTTCCTGGTGGAGAACGTCGATCTGACGCAGCCACAGGGGTAGTGCCGGCCGCTGGCCGGCAACCTCATGATCTTCATCCACCCGCATCGGGGTGCCGGCCAGCGGCCGGCACTACCTTGCGGAAGCCGAGCCAATGCTCGGCTCGGCCGGCGTTACACCTGCAGCAGCTTGCGTGCGACGGCGCGCGCTTCCTTGCTCACTTCCACGCCGCCGAGCATGCGCGCCAGTTCTTCCTCGCGCGCCTTGCTGTCCAGCTTTTCCACTGCGCTCTGGGTCATGCCTTCCACCGGGGCCTTGCTGACCCGGTAATGGGCATGGCCCTTCGAGGCGACCTGCGGCAGGTGGGTCACGCACAGCACCTGGCGCTTCTCGCCAAGGGCGCGCAGCTTCTGGCCGACGATGTCCGCCACCGCGCCACCGATGCCGGAGTCGACTTCGTCGAACACCATGGTCGGCACTGCATCCAGGTCCAGCGCGGCCACTTCGATGGCCAGCGAGATGCGCGACAGTTCGCCACCCGAGGCCACCTTGCGCAGGGCACGCGGTGGCTGCCCGGCATTGGCCGCCACCAGGAATTCCACGCGCTCGGCACCCTGCGGGTCGGGCTTGCCGGCGTCCTGCGGTTCCAGCTCGATCAGGAACTGGCCGCCGCCCATGCCCAGCTCGGCGATGATGCCGGTGGTGGTGGCCGACAGCTCGGCAGCGGCGGCGCGGCGGCTGGCGGTCAGCAGCCCGGCCTGCACGCGCCAGGCCGCAGCGGCCTTGTCGATCTCGCCGGCGAGGCGCTGCAGGCGTTCGTCAGCCCCACGCAGCTGTTCCACTTCGGCGTGCATGCGCTCGCGCTGCGCGCCCAGCTCGTCCATCGGCACACGGTGCTTGCGGGCCAGGTCGTGAAGGCGGCCGAGGCGACGCTCGTTCTCCTCGAACTGTTCCGGGTCGGCGTCGAGGTCGTCATGCACGCGGTCCAGCAGCGACAGGGCTTCGTGCAGCTGGATCGAGGCGTTTTCGATCAGGCCGTCGACCTCGCCCAGGCGCGGGTCGTGTTCGATCAGGCGCGACAGCTCGTGGCGCACCTGCTGCAGCAGGTCCAGCGCGGAACTGCCGTCGTCGCCATTGAGCTGGTTGCTGGCCGCCTGGCAGGCACCCAGCAGGGCACTGGCATGGGCCTGGCGGCGGTGGCTGGCGCCCAGCGCGGCAATCGACTCCGGTTCCAGGTCTTCGCGGTCCAGTTCGCGCAGCTGGTGCTCCAGGAAGCCGATCCGGTCACTGACGTCGCCCTGCTGCGACAGCGCCAGCGATTCATCGACCAGCGCCTGCCAGGCCGCAGCGGCGCGGCGCACCTGGCGGCGCTCGTCCTCGTTGCCGGCATAGGCGTCCAGCAGGGCCAGCTGCGAAGGGCGCGTCAGCAGGGCCTGCTGCTCGTGCTGGCCGTGGATCTCCACCAGCAGCGAGGCCAGGTCGCCCAGCTGCGCCAGGGTCACCGGGCGGCCGTTGATCCAGGCCCGCGATCCGCCATCGGCACGGATCACGCGGCGCAGTTGGCATTGTTCTTCGTCGTCCAGCTCGTTGTCGGCCAGCCACTGGCGCGCGGCCTGCAGCTGGTCCAGCGCGAACTCGGCCGACAGCTCGGCGCGCGCGGCGCCGTGGCGGACCACGCCGCTGTCGGCGCGCAGGCCGGACAGGAAGCCCAGCGCGTCGACCATCAGTGACTTGCCGGCGCCGGTCTCGCCTGAAACCACGGTCATGCCTGGCCCGAACTCCAGTTCGGTGGCGCGGACGACGGCGAAATCCTTGATCGAAAGATGTCTGAGCATGGGTAAGGGGGTGTCAGCAGCCGCGCAACGCTAGCACGCGGGCGCGGGAGGTCCAATGACTTGCCAAGGTGATCCGCCGCCATTATCTAGTGTCCGTGTCTCACAGGTTGATTCCATGCACGGTTCTCCCGACCAGCTTGCCCCGCGTGCGCGCCATCTGCTGCGCACGCTGATCGCGCGTTACATCCAGGACGGTGAGCCGGTCGGCTCGCAGACGCTGGCGCGCGTGGCCGGGCTGGAGGTCAGCCCGGCCACCATCCGCAACATCCTGGGTGACCTGGAAGACCTGGGGCTGCTGGCTTCGCCGCACACCTCGGCCGGGCGCGTCCCGACCGCACATGGCTACCGGGTGTTCGTCGACAGCCTGCTGCAGATGCAGCCGCCGGGCGAAGGCGAGCTGGCCCGGCTGCGCCAGGAACTGGCCGGCGGCGGCAGCACCCAGGCCCTGCTTGGCAGCGCCTCGGAGCTGCTGTCGGCGATGAGCCACTTCGTCGGCGTGGTCAGCGCCCCGCGGCGCGAGCAGTTCGCGTTCCGCCAGATCGATTTCGTGGCGCTGGACGGGCGCCGGGTGCTGGCGATCCTGGTGTTCGCCGACAACGAGGTGCAGAACCGGGTCATCGAGACCCGCCAGGAGTTCGCGCCGGGCCAGCTGGAGCAGGTCGCCAACTACCTCAACGCGCATTTCGCCGGCCTGCCGATGGCCGAGATCCGCACCCGCCTGCTGCTGGAACTGCGTGATGCCCGTTCGGAGCTGGAGCAGCTGCTGGCGCACAGCATCGAGCTGGCCGAGCAGGCCCTGCAGCCGGCGGCCGATGACATGCTGGTGGCCGGGCAGACCCGTCTGATGGGGGTGCAGGACCTGTCCGACCTGGAGCGGCTGCGCGAGCTGTTCGAGCTGTTCTCCAGCAAGCGCGAGATCCTGCAGCTGCTGGAGCGGACCATCCAGGCGCCCGGCGTGCGCATCTTCATCGGCGAGGAGACCGGGATGATGCCGCTGCAGGGCGTCTCGCTGGTCACTGCCCCTTACACGGCCAATGGCCAGGTGCTGGGCGTGCTGGGCGTGATCGGCCCCAAGCGGATGGCCTACGACCGGATGATCCCGCTGGTCCAGGCCACTGCCGATGTACTCGGCGCGGCGTTTTCGCCAGCCGGGCGCACTCCTGGAACATCCGACGCTTGAAACGCAGCATCCCGCCCACACTAGGGTGGGTGGAGGCGGAGACTGACCGCCAGGGACCCAGACATGAACCACGAACATCCAGATATCGAATCCCAGCAGACTGCCGCCGATGCGGCCGCCGCCGCCGGCGTCAACGACGAAGTGGAGCGCCTGCGCGCCGAGGTCGAGCAGATCAAGGCCGATGCGCTGCGTGAGCGCGCCGACCTCGAGAACCAGCGCAAGCGCGTTGCCCGTGACATCGAGCAGGCCCGCAAGTTCGCCAACGAGAAGCTGCTGGGCGAGCTGCTGCCGGTGTTCGACAGCCTGGATGCCGGCTTGAAGGCGGCCGGCGATGACCCGCATCCGCTGCGCGAGGGCCTGGAGCTGACCTACAAGCAGCTGCTGAAGGTTGCCGCCGACAACGGGCTGGTCCTGCTGGACCCGATCGGCCAGCCGTTCAACCCGGAACACCACCAGGCCATCAGCCAGGTGCCGGCCCCAGACGCCGCCCCGGGCAGCGTGGTGACCGTGTTCCAGAAGGGTTACCTGCTCAACGAGCGCCTGCTGCGGCCGGCGCTGGTGGTGGTGGCCGCCGACTGACCCCTCCAGGGCCGGAAGGCGGGAATGTCCCGTCAACCGGCCCGACGCTGAACGCGCCGGGCGACCGGAAACACAGCGTTCGGGAGATGGCTTGAATGTTCCACGAGCCTCCCCCACATCGTATTCATCCACCGGCCGAACGGCCGGACTGACCCCAACAAGCATCCTCAGGAGTCTCCCCCATGGGCAAGATCATTGGTATCGACCTCGGCACCACCAACTCGTGCGTGGCGATCATGGACGGCGGCAAGGCCCGCGTCATCGAGAATTCGGAAGGCGATCGCACCACCCCGTCGATCGTCGCCTACACCAAGGACGGCGAAGTCCTGGTGGGCGCCTCGGCCAAGCGCCAGGCCGTCACCAACCCGAAGAACACCTTCTACGCGGTGAAGCGCCTGATCGGCCGCAAGTTCACCGACGCCGAAGTGCAGAAGGACATCGCCCACGTCCCGTACAGCATCCTGGCCCATGACAACGGCGATGCCTGGGTGGCCACCAGCGACGGCAAGAAGATGGCGCCGCAGGAAATCTCGGCCAAGGTGCTGGAAAAGATGAAGAAGACCGCCGAGGACTTCCTCGGTGAGAAGGTCACCGAAGCGGTCATCACCGTGCCGGCCTACTTCAACGACAGCCAGCGCCAGGCGACCAAGGACGCCGGCCGCATCGCCGGCCTGGACGTCAAGCGCATCATCAACGAGCCGACCGCGGCCGCGCTGGCCTATGGGCTGGACAAGGGCGACAACAAGGATCGCAAGATCGTGGTGTACGACCTGGGCGGCGGCACCTTCGACGTCTCGGTGATCGAGATCGCCAACGTTGACGGCGAGAAGCAGTTCGAAGTGCTGGCCACCAACGGCGATACCTTCCTGGGCGGCGAAGACTTCGACAACCGCGTCATCGAGTACCTGGTTGAAGAATTCAACAAGGACCAGGGCATCGACCTGCGCAAGGATCCGCTGGCCCTGCAGCGCCTGAAGGACGCTGCCGAGCGCGCCAAGATCGAGCTGTCCAGCGCCCAGCAGACCGAAGTGAACCTGCCGTACGTCACCGCTGACGCCTCGGGTCCGAAGCACCTGAACATCAAGCTGACCCGCGCCAAGCTGGAAGCGCTGGTGGAAGACCTGATCAAGAAGTCGATCGAGCCGTGCCGCGTCGCCCTGAACGATGCCGGCCTGCGTTCGAGCGACATCAGCGAAGTGATCCTGGTCGGTGGCCAGACCCGCATGCCGAAGGTGCAGCAGGCGGTGACCGAATTCTTCGGCAAGGAACCGCGCAAGGACGTCAACCCGGACGAAGCCGTGGCACTGGGCGCTGCGATCCAGGGCGGCGTGCTGGGCGGCGACGTCAAGGACGTGCTGCTGCTGGACGTGACCCCGCTGTCGCTGGGCATCGAGACCATGGGCGGCGTGTTCACCAAGATCATCGAGAAGAACACCACCATCCCGACCAAGGCCTCGCAGGTGTTCTCCACCGCCGAGGACAACCAGTCGGCCGTGACCGTGCACGTGCTGCAGGGTGAGCGCGAGCAGGCCCGCTTCAACAAGTCGCTGGCCAAGTTCGACCTGTCCGGCATCGAGCCGGCCCCGCGTGGCCTGCCGCAGGTGGAAGTGTCCTTCGACATCGACGCCAACGGCATCCTGCACGTGTCGGCCAAGGACAAGAAGACCAACAAGGAACAGAAGGTCGAGATCAAGGCCGGTTCGGGCCTGTCCGAGGAAGAGATCGCACGCATGGTCGCCGACGCGGAAGCCAACCGCGAAGAAGACAAGAAGTTCCAGGAGCTGGTGCAGGCCCGCAATCAGGCCGATGCCCTGATCCACGGCACCCGCAGTGCCATCACCGAGCACGGCAGCAAGGTCGGCGGCGATGTCATCGGCAAGGTCGAGGCGGCCCTGGCCGACCTGGAAACCGCGATGAAGGGTGACGACAAGGCACAGATCGAAGCCAAGTCGAAGGTGCTGGAGGAAGCCGGCCAGTCGCTGTTCGCCGCTGCTTCGGCCGACCAGGGCGGTGCCCCGGGTGCCGACGCCGGCAACGCCGGCAAGGCGCAGGACGACGTGGTCGACGCCGAGTTCACCGAAGTCAAGGACGACAAGAAGTCCTGATCCGGACCGACACGGGACGCTGGCCATCAGCGTCCCGTTGTCGCATCAGGGTCCTGACCGCCCACCGGCGTGTCGGGGCGCCCGACGCAAGAGCGGACCTGGTTCCGCTCTTCCGCTTTGACGAATCCCGACTTTCCGGAACCAGATTCACCATATGAGCAAGCGCGATTACTACGAAGTGCTGGGCGTTGCCCGCACCGCCACCGACGACGAGCTGAAGAAGGCCTACCGTCGCTGTGCGATGAAGTTCCACCCGGACCGCAACCCGGGTGATGCGGCGGCCGAAGCCTCCTTCAAGGAGTGCAAGGAAGCCTACGAAGTGCTGTCCGATGGCAACAAGCGCCGCATGTACGACAGCCACGGCCACGCCGCGTTCGAGCACGGCATGGGCGGTGGTGGTCCGGGCGGCCCGGACATGAACGATATCTTCGGCGATATCTTCGGCAACATTTTTGGCGGGGGCGGCGGTGGGCCGCGCCAGGCCC
Source organism: Stenotrophomonas sp. CASM114 (assembly GCF_049384325.1). NCBI lineage: Bacteria > Pseudomonadati > Pseudomonadota > Gammaproteobacteria > Lysobacterales > Lysobacteraceae > Stenotrophomonas > Stenotrophomonas sp. CASM114. Next base: position 215,054 of record NZ_JBMRGJ010000006.1, read on the forward strand.
GTCGCGGCGCCGACATCGGCTACGTGATGGAGCTGGACCTGGAAGAGGCGGTACGCGGCGTTGAGCGCCGCATCGAGATCCCGACCCTGGCCGAGTGCGGCGACTGCGATGGCAGTGGCTCCGAAGACGGCAAGGTCGAAACCTGCAATGTGTGCCATGGCCGCGGCCAGGTGCGCATCCAGCGCGGCATCTTCGCCATGCAGCAGGCCTGCCACAACTGCGGCGGCCGTGGGCAGATCATCGCCAAGCCCTGCAAGACCTGCCACGGCAACGGCCGTGTCGAGGAAGACAAGGTGCTGTCGGTGAAGGTGCCGGCGGGCGTCGATACCGGCGACCGCATCCGCCTGCAGGGTGAAGGTGAGGCCGGTCCGGCCGGTACGCCGCCGGGTGACCTGTACGTGGAAGTGCGCGTGCGCGAGCATGCGATCTTCCAGCGCGATGGCGACGACCTGCACTGCGAAGTGCCGATCCGCATCTCGCAGGCAGCGCTTGGCGACACCGTACGCGTGGCGACCCTCGGCGGCGAAGCGGAAATCCGCATCCCGGCCGAGACCCAGACCGGCAAGCTGTTCCGCCTGCGTGGCAAGGGCGTGCGTTCGGTGCGCAGCCGCAGCGAGGGCGACCTGTACTGCCGCGTGGTGGTGGAGACCCCGGTCAACCTCACCAACGAACAGCGCAAGCTGCTGGAGCAGTTCGAAGCCACCTTTGTCGGCGAGGAAGCACGCAAGCATTCGCCGAAGTCGGCGACGTTCATGGATGGCGTGAAGGGCTTCTGGGACCGGATGACGTCCTGAGTTTTTCAACCGAAGCGTTGAGCGGTAGCGCCGGGTCATGCCCGGCGTTTTCGTTTGCGATCAGCGGAAAAACGCCGCGGGCGTCTGCCCCAGTTGGCGTTTGAACATGCTGGTGAACGCGCTGGGGCTGTCGTAGCCCATCGCCAGCGCCACATCGATGACCTTGTCGCCGACTGCCAATCGCTCCAGGGCGGCCAGCAGGCGCGCCTGCTGCCGCCACTGCCCGAAGGTCATGCCCAGTTCGCCGGCGAAATGGCGCTGGATGGTCTTCACGTCCACCTGCAGCGCCTGGGCCCAGTCCTGCAGCGTGGCGTCGTCGGCGGGATGCTTCTGGATGTGCTGGCAGATCCTCTGCAGGCGCGGGTCAGTGGGCGAGGGCAGGTGCAGCGGCAGCACGTCCATGCGGTGCAGCTCGTCCAGCAGCAGGCGCACCACGCGACCGTCGCGGCTGTCGTCCACGTGCGCGGACTCGATCAGGCTGGCCGCCAGCAGTAGTTCGCGCAGCAGCGGCGCCACCTGTACTGCGAACGCCCCATCCGGCAGTTGCGGCGCGAAGTCCGGTTCCACGTACAGGCTGCGCATGTGCACCTCGGCGATGCAGTCCACCGCATGCACCATGCCGGCCGGAACCCAGATCGCGCGGGTGGAGGGCACGACCCAGCGGCCACCGTCCGCGCGCACCACCATCAGGCCGGACATGGCGAAGACCAGTTGGTGACGGCGATGCCGGTGTGGCGCGATGTGGGTACCGGGCGGGTAGTGCCGGGCGCGGCTGGTCACCGGGCGGTGTACCGGCACTTCGTTCCACGGCGCGGTCTCGCGGATCGGGCAGGGAGTGTCCTTTTTGCGATATGCCATGACCCGAACGCGGCAGAAGGGAGTGGGGGTCCACCGTAGCATGCGTGGCTCGCCCCCAACCTGACTGTGTCCATGTCGACCCTGGCTTCTCCCGCAACGACCTCACGCCCGGTGGTTCCCGGCGTGCTGGCCGCCATCTCCACCTCGCATGTCGTCAACGACATGATGCAGTCGCTGATCCTGGCCATCTATCCGGTGATCAAGGGCGGCTTCAACCTCAGCTTCACCCAGATCGGCCTGATCACGCTGACCTACCAGCTCACCGCGTCGATCTTCCAGCCGTTGATCGGCATGGCCACCGACCGCCGCCCGGCACCGTATTCGCTGCCGATCGGCATGGCCTCGACCCTGTGCGGCATGCTGCTGCTCGGCTTTGCGCCGAACTACGCGGTGGTGCTGATGGCTGCGGCGATGGTCGGCATTGGTTCGGCCATCTTCCACCCGGAGGCCTCGCGCATCGCCCGGCTGGCCTCGGGCGGTCGCCATGGCTTCGCGCAGTCGGTGTTCCAGGTGGGTGGCAACTTCGGTACCGCGCTGGGGCCGTTGATCGCTGCGGCCGTGATCGTGCCGTATGGCCAGCGTGCCGCATCATGGTTTGCCGGCGCCGCGCTGATCGGCATCGCGCTGCTGACCTATGTTGGCCGCTGGTATGCACTGCACCTGGGCACACCGCGTCCGGCCAGCACCGCGTCTATGGCCCCGCGGCATCCGCCGCGCACCGTGGCCAAGGTGCTGGCGATCCTGCTGGTGCTGATCTTCAGCAAGTACTTCTACATGGCCAGCATCGGCAGCTACTTCACCTTCTACCTGATCCACCACTTCGGCATTCCGGTGGCACAGGCGCAACTGCATCTGTTCGCGTTCCTGGTGGCGTCTGCCGCCGGTGGTTTCCTCGGCGGCCCGCTGGGTGACCGCATCGGCCGCAAGCCGATCATCTGGACCTCGATCCTCGGCGTGGCCCCGTTCGCACTGATGCTGCCGCACGCCGATCTGCTATGGACCACAGTGCTGGCGGTGCTGATCGGCTTCGTGCTCTCCTCGGCGTTCTCGGCCATCGTGGTGTACGCGCAGGAGATGATGCCGCACCGCATCGGCATGGTGTCCGGCCTGTTCTTCGGCTTTGCATTCGGCATGGGCGGGCTTGGCGCGGCCGTGCTGGGCATGCTGGCAGACAGGACCAGCATCGAATACGTCTATCAGCTGACCGCGTTCCTGCCGCTGCTCGGTATCGTCGCAGCGTGGCTGCCACCGTCGCGGCCTGCTGCTCACTGAGGGGCTTGGGTTTGCAGGGCTTGCAGCCCTGCACCTGCAGAGGCAACAGCCGAAGCGCGCTATCCCTGGTGTGGCGGGGTGGGTCCGGTTGAGGGGGACGCTGCAAGTACGTCCATGTAAGCTCGGTCGCCGCATCCATGCGGCTCACGCC